>NZ_JBFPJH010000123.1:0-9173 GCF_040838255.1 Bacillus sp. C30
GAAATAAGTACACATTTTTGACACATTCACTATCACAATCTCCTGAAAATTCGTGATAATATTAATTTGTCGAATACGCCAAATTTCGACATTGAACGACAATGATATCTCCCTTATTGAATCCCTGTCCCCCAGGGATTTCTCCTTTTATTCATTACTTTTTTCTTCACTAAATTTTCATTCTTAACAAAATTCAATCACTCCATTGAATAGACAGCCACAGTATCCTATTTTGATAAAAACTAAAAACAAACAGACATACTTAACACTAATAGTAGATTTTTTAACTCCAAATTTACTTTTTCTCTCTTATCTTTTTGTAAACATTAAAAATGAGCTCTATTTACATAGAGCTCATTCGTAATTTTATAGTTTGCTAGACTGTAGTCCTTGAATAAAGGGTACCACTTCAGGATTTACAAGTGACGATAAATCTCCTAATTCTTTTCCTAAGTAAGCAGCTTTTATGACACGTCGCATTACTTTAGAATTTCGTGTTTTTGGTAAATCTTCTACAACGTGGATGTCTTTTGGACATAAAGCTTTACCAATATGAGAGTTTACTAAACTCATTAATTCTTTCTTTAATTCTCCTGAGAATGTTACACCATCTCGTAATACAACAAAACAATGACAAACTTCTCCTTTTACATCATCCGGTACACCAACTGCCGCTGCTTCTATTACATCATTATGTTTCACAAGAATAGATTCATATTCAGCAGGACCAATACGTTTCCCTGCAATATTTAGCGTATCGTCTGAACGTCCTGTGATGATGTATTGCTCACCGTCATAAATAACCCAGTCCCCATGGACCCATTTATTTTCAAAGCGTGACCAATATGTGTTTACATAACGTTCATCATCTTCCCAGAAACTTTTCGTCATACCTACCCAAGGTTTTTCTAAACATAGTTCTCCGACTTCATCTCGAATTGGTTTACCTTGATCATCAAGTACAACCGCTGCCATTCCTGGTAAAGATGCGTTAAAACTAATCGGTGCGATCGGCTTAATTAGGACATTCCCGAAAATCCCACCTGAAATTTCAGTTCCACCTGAATAGTTACAAATTGGTACTTTACCTTTACCAACTGTATTAAATAACCACATCCATGGGTCTGGATTCCAAGGTTCTCCTGTTGATGCGAATACTTCTAAACTCTTTAACGAGTGTTTATTTACATATTCATCACCTTTTGCCATTAATGCACGGATTAACGTTGGTGAAATACCGAGATGAGTAATTTCATATTTATCGACTGTCTCCCATAAGCGGTCTGCTTCTGGAAAGTCTGGGACACCTTCATACATAACCATTGTTGCGCCATTAATTAAAGAGCCGAATAGTAAAAATGGTCCCATCATCCAGCCCATATCAGTTACCCATAATACTCGGTCGCCTTGTTTTATATTCATTCCAAATCCTGCATCAAATGCAGATTTTAGCGGGAAACCAGCATGTGTGTGTACTGTCCCCTTCGGCTTACCAGTCGTTCCAGATGTATATATAAGCATTAATGGATCATCACTGTTCATTTCTTCAGCATGTATAAATGGTTTTTCTTTTTCTAACGTACTCCATGAAAAATCATAATTATGCGGTGTAAAATCATTTCCTGCATGACGAACAATTACCACCTTTTCAACAGTTGGACAATGTTCACAAGCTTTATCTACTTCATCTTTTAATGAAACAATTTTCCCACGGCGTGAAAAGCCATCTGCGGTAATAACCATTTTTGAACCAGCCGCTTGTACACGTGTCATTACTGCATCAGCAGCAAAACCTGAGAATATTGGTGAAATAATCGCTCCAATTTTCATTACTGCTAACATAGCAACAACTGTTTCAGGAATCATTGGCATGTAAATTGTTACACGATCACCTTTTTCAATACCAGCATGTTTCAAACCGTTGGCAACACGGCTTACCCAGCTGTCAAGCTCTTCATATGTAAATGATTTCGCAGTTCCGTTTTCCCCTTCATACATAAGTGCTGCTTGTGTTTTCGTTTTATCGTCTGCAAGCCAGCGAGATAAAGCAGATTCTACAACGTTACAAGTTCCCTCAGTATACCACTGTGCAAACGGTGTACCATTTTCTAAATCTAACACTTCTGTATATGGTTTCATCCACTGATAGCCAACTGCTCTCTCAGCTTCTCCCCAAAACCAAGCTGTTTCTTCAATTGACTTATTATAAAAAGCTTCGTAATCTTCATAGCCTAATGATTTCATCCAACCAAATAAACGCGTTTTTTCTTTATATTCTTCTGTTGGAAACCAAACTGCTTGTTTCATGTTTTCCCCTCCTTGATTTTTTGAGCAAGAAAGCCCTAAATAGGGCTTTTAAACTGGATATACAGGATGTTTACGATCCGTGAATACTTGATATTTACTCATATACATTTCGAATCGTCCTTTTAACTCTTCACGTAAATTGTTTGGATGAACAATACCATCAATCACCATCTCAGATGCTAAACGGTAAATATCAATATCTTTCTTATACTCTTCTCGTTTTTCAGCAATAAAGCTTGCACGCTCTTCTTCTGGTAAAGCTGCAATCTTATTTGCATATACAGCATTGACCGCTGCTTCTGGACCCATTACTGCAATAGAAGCTGTTGGTAATGCTAAGCAGCAATCTGGTTCAAACGCTGGACCTGCCATTGCATATAAGCCAGCTCCATATGCTTTTCGAACGACGATAGAAATTTTCGGTACAGTTGCTTCACTCATTGCAGAGATCATTTTTGCACCGTGACGAATAATTCCGGCACGTTCTACTTTTGTACCAATCATAAATCCAGGTACATCTGCAAGGAATAATAATGGAATATGGTATGCATCGCATAAATTTATAAACTTCGCTGCTTTATCAGCTGAATCGTGGAATAATACGCCGCCCTTCATACGCGGCTGATTTGCAATAATGCCAATTGGCTTACCATCAATGCGTGCTAAACCTGTAATTAGTTCTTGAGCAAATAATTTTTTCACTTCAAAGAAAGAACCTTCATCAATAATTCTGTTAATGAGATCTTTCATATTGAAAGGAGCATTTTGATTTTCTGGAATGATTTCTTCTAACGTTTTATCGAACTGTTTCGGTTCTTGAGGTGTAATCAAAGGAGTCTTTTCTAAATAGTTACTTGGAAAATAAGAAATATATTGTCTTGCTTGAGTAATTGCATCTTCTTCTGTTTTACATAAAACATCTCCGCATCCTGATACTGAGCAATGCATACGTGCTCCGCCCATTTCTTCTAAAGTTACCTTCTCACCGATAACCATTTCAGCCATACGCGGAGACCCTAAATACATAGAAGCATTTCCTTCAACCATCATAACAACGTCACAAAATGCTGGAATATACGCACCACCAGCTGCTGAAGGTCCAAATAATAAACAAATTTGTGGCACTTTTCCAGATAATTTCACTTGGTTATAAAAAATTCTTCCCGCACCGCGGCGTCCAGGGAACATTTCAACTTGATCTGTAATACGTGCCCCAGCGGAGTCAACTAAATAAAATAACGGCACACGTAATTTCTCAGCCGTTTCTTGAATACGCAAAATCTTTTCAACTGTACGTGCTCCCCATGATCCAGCCTTAACAGTTGAATCATTTGCCATTACGCACGCAGTGCGACCATGTATTTTACCAGTCGCAGTTACAACACCATCAGCTGGTAATCCAGTTTGTTCACAATTTGCAAATAATGCATCTTCCACATATTCACCATTATCGAATAAAAGAGCTAAACGATCTCGAACAAAAAGTTTCCCTTTTGCTTTGTTTTGTTCATGATATTTCGGTGCCCCGCCTTGCTTAATTGTTTCAACTCGTTCTTCAAATGAATTAGATTGTTGTTTTTGATCTAACATATTTACTCCCCCTTATACATTGGTTTGCGTTTTTCCTTGAATGCCTGTAATCCTTCTAATCTATCTTTCGTATGGATTACGCCCTCATACGCCTGTTTTTCCATTTGTAAGCCGGTATGTAAATCTACTTGAATTCCATTTGAAATTGCTTCTTTTGCTAATCGAACAGCAATTGGACCATTTTTAGCAATTCGATCTGCAATTTCAATTGCTTTCTCTTCTAGTAAATCAGCTGGTACTACGAATTCTACTAAACCATATTCTTTCGCTTCTTGCGCCGAAATACGTCTTCCTGTATAAATTAATTCTTTTGCTCTACCGACTCCAATTAATCTCGGTAAACGCTGCGTACCACCTGCTCCAGGTATAATTGCAAGAGAAGTTTCAGTAAGACCTAGACTTGCAGTGTCAGAAGCAATTCTAAAATCACAAGCTAAGCTTAATTCAGTACCTCCACCAAGTGCGATTCCATTAATAGCAGCAATAACTGGTTGTGGTAATTGTTCCACCATCTCCATAGTAGAACGAATCATACCCACAGCATGGCGAACTTGTTCTTCACTCATGTTGGCACGCTCTTTTAGATCAGCACCAGCGCAAAATGCTTTTTCGCCATCCCCTGTTAAAATAACAACGCGCGTATTTGATTCTTCGTTTATTTGAGTTAATATAGTTTGTAATTCTTCTAATAATGCCAAAGATAATGAGTTTGCTTGTCTTTCACGATTTAACGAAATCTTTACAACGTGCGGTGTAACATAGTCAACTGAAATGTTTTGTAATTGTAGCATCTTCTCACCTACTTATCGTTTTATGTTGAAGCGCTCTATACACATGACTCGGTAATTGGATATTCAACTTACTTTGAATAAACTGACTAGCTCTCAATAACTTTTCTTCATCAATATTAGTTTGGACTCCCAGCTTATGGAGCATATGCACTAAGTCATCAGTAGCAACATTACCCGATGCTCCTGGTGCATAAGGACATCCTCCGAGTCCACCACAAGAACTATCAAACGTTGTAATACCATATTCTAAAGACTTAACTACATTCGCCAGAGCCATTCCATACGTATTATGAAAATGCATTGCAAACTGCGAAGCATCATACTTCTTTAATAGATGTTCTAATACTTGTTCTACTTGTAATGGATTCGCTACACCAATCGTGTCACCGAGAGAAACTTCATAAATGCCGTATGAAAATAGTTGATTACATATTTCGTCAACTGCTGTGGCACTTATATCCCCTTCATAAGGACATCCAAATACAGTAGAAACATAGCCTCTTACCTTTTTACCTTCGAACGTTGCCTGTTTTGTTATATCTTCAATTACAGCTAATGCTTCTTTAATAGATTTATTAATATTACTTTTATTGTGAGATTCACTTGCTGATAAAAAAACATTCACCTCATCTACATTTTGCAAAAAAGCTCGTTCCAAACCATTTTGATTTGGAACAAGCGCTGCATATGTAACATTTGGATCCCTTTTTAGCTCAGAAAATACATCACTTGCATCTGCTAATGCAGGAACCCATTTAGGGTGAACGAATGAGGAAACTTCAACGTACGACAATCCCGCTTCTGTAAGTAGTTGAATCCATTTTACTTTATCTTTTGTGCCAACAATCTTTTTTTCATTCTGTAAGCCATCACGTGGCCCGACTTCTTTAATGACAGCAAAATTAGGTAGTTTCAATTCGCTTCCCCCTATATCTCCCTATTCAATTTCTAGTAATACATCTCCTTCATTTACAAAATCGCCTTCTTGTACGTTAATTTTCATAACAGTTCCGGCTTCTTCTGAAACGATTGGAATTTCCATTTTCATAGATTCCAAAATGACGACATCCTGCTCTTCCTCTACTGTATCTCCTACTCCCACAACTATTTTCCAAATATTTCCTGCCATCGATGCATATACTTTCGTCATCATTTTTTCCCCCTTAATATTCATAACTCTTATTTTTTAACAAGTTGTTTCGTTACGAAACCCGTTGTATAAATACCACTTTTGAACACATCGTCTCCGAGTACTTGCAGTAACATTGGTGTGTTTGTTTTAATACCTTCTACTTTTAACTCTTCTAGAGCAATTTTTAATTTTGAAATCGCTTCTTCACGAGTTTCACCATGTGCGATTACTTTCGCAATCATTGGATCATAGAAAGGTGTAATCGTTACTTGATTCTCCAAAAAGTGATCAATACGTATATTTGTCGGTAACGTTAAATCTGTAATTTTCCCAGGTGATGGGAAGAATGTTTTCGGATCTTCTGCATAAATACGAGCCTCAATGGCATGACCACTACGTTTTACATCATCCTGTGTAAATGATAGCTTCTCACCATATGCGATAAGTAATTGTTGTTCAACTAAGTCTAACCCAGTAATTTCTTCTGTAACTGGATGTTCTACTTGTAATCTCGTATTCATTTCTAAGAAATAAAAGTTCTTTTGATCATCTACAAGAAACTCAACTGTACCTGCATTTGTATAACCAAGTGCTTTAGCAGCTTGTACAGCAACTTCTCCCATAGCCTTTCGTGTACCCTCATCTAAAAATGGTGAAGGTGCTTCTTCAATTACTTTTTGATTTCGGCGCTGCACTGAACATTCGCGTTCCCATAAATACACTGTATTACCATGTGTATCTGCTAAAAGCTGAATTTCAATATGATGTGCATCTGCTATATAGCGCTCTAAATACATTTCTCCGTTACCAAAGAAATTTTGAGCTCTTGTTTTATTACTTTCAAATGCTTTGGTGAGCGTTTGCTCAGTTTCCATCAACTGCATTCCAATGCCTCCGCCGCCCGCGGATGCCTTAAGCATTAATGGATAACCAATTTGTTTCGCAATTTCAATTGCTTCTTCAGCAGTTTCAATATTTGTAGTAATACCTGGAACTACTGGCACATCTGCTGCTTGCATCGCTATACGTGACTCAATTTTACTTCCCATCTTAGTAATGATTTCTTCTGAAGGACCGATAAATACGATTCCTTCTTCTTTACAGCGAATCGGAAAAGATGGATTCTCTGATAATAATCCGTACCCCGGATGGATTGCTTCAGCATTTGTCTTCTTAGCTATTTCAATAATTTTTTCAAGGTTTAAATAGCTTTCTTGGACACGTGGACCGCCTACTAAGTAAGCTTCATTTGCCAATTTTACATGAAGGGCATTTTCATCAGCCTCAGAATAAATAGCAACAGTGCGAATGCCAAGTTTTTGACAAGTTTTCATAATGCGAACTGCGATTTCCCCGCGATTAGCAATTAATATTTTTTGAAACATAGTGACCCCTCCTTTTTATCTACATCCTAAATGTCTTGCAATTACGAGACGTTGAATTTCAGAAGTTCCTTCACCAATTTCTAAAAGTTTTGCATCACGAATATATCGTTCAACTTCATATTCACGCATATAGCCATATCCACCATGAATTTGTACTGCATGATTTGCTATACGACTTGCAGCTTCAGATGCAAACAACTTTGCCATAGCCGCTTCTTTACCGAAAGGTTTATCGTTATCTTTTAACCAAGCTGCTTTATGTACTAAATTACGCGCTAATTCTACTTCAGTCGCCATATCAGCCAATTTAAATTGAATCGCTTGGAAATTAGAAATCGGTTTTCCAAATTGTTGACGTTCTTTCGCATATTGCAATGCACGCTCAAATGCAGATTGTGCAATACCTACTGCTAATGCTGCAATTGAAATACGTCCTCCATCAAGTGTATATAAGAATTGTTTAAATCCTTTATTTACATCACCAAGAATATTTTCTTTCGGTACACGTACACCATCAAGTACGATTTCACAAGTATTAGAAGCACGAACACCCATCTTATCGTAAGGGCTTGAAATCGTTAATCCTTCACTAGTAGTCGGTACGATAAATGCAGAAATACGTTTTTTACCATTGTCTTCAAAACCGTTGATAGCGGTTACAATAATTGTATTTGCATACTCTGCGTTTGTAATCCAGCACTTTTCACCACTAATAACATATTCATCGCCATCTAAAATTGCTTTCGTTTGTGTGCCCCCTGCATCAGATCCAGCATTTGGCTCCGTTAATCCGAAAGCACCTAACGTTTTACCTGACGCCATTGGAACTAAAAATTTCTGTTTTTGTTCTTCTGTACCGAAATAATAAATTGGAGAAGCACCTAATGAAATTGTTGCAGCATAGCTTAAACCTGTTCCACCACAAGCACGACCAATTTCTTCAACAGCTAACGCGTACGATAACGTATCGCCACCTGAACCTCCATACTCTTCCGGGAATGGGATACCTAATAATCCTAGTTCGCCCATTTTTTGAAATGTTTCATATGGAAATTCCGCAGTTTTGTCATAATATACCGCTTTCGGTGCGATTTCCTTTTCAGCAAAGTCACGTACCATTTCTTTAATCATTTGTTTTTCGCGAGTTAGAGTAAATTCCATTCCGCTACACACCCCTTATCGAATATTGAGTTTCGACAGCGTGCGAGTTTCTACTACAAACATTACTTCTTAAAAGACACGAATATTAGTTAGACAATTGCTATAATTCTGTCATAACTTAATTTTAAAACAGATTCTGTACCAATGCACAAAAAAATTCCTACATTGTTCTACAACAACATAGGAGGTTTTGTGTCGAATTATGTAATTTATTGTTTAATAATCTCTACCTTTTCCCGAATCAGAAATTTCTACTAACCCTTCAGGGTATGGCTCAAAATATGTTTGTCTTAATAAATACTTTTCATCAAATCGAATGGCCCATGATTTTAAAATTGTAAGCAAACTACTAAGTGGTATTTTCTTTTCTGCATATTTTTGTATCAGTTCTAGAAAATGATCTTTTTCTTGTTTTTTTAGCTTTGTTTTAAAATATCCGAAAATGTGCTCACATACATTTACATTCGATGTATAGCGAGGCGCGCGCATAAATAATTCATATAAAGTCTTCTCATAGTTATCAAATACGACTTCCATTGTTTCATTTTTTTGATTTGCAATAATACGCCCTAATTCTTTTTGTTTCACCTGATTATATGCCATAAATAAATACTTATAATCTGATTGAAACGCTACGAGTTCCTTTATGTTTTTAGTATGTTTAATCATTTTGTAATGCGCGATTGTAAACAATCTTGTAAAGAAATGCTCTCTAATAATAAAATTCGAAAATCTACCTTCTTCTTCAATTGGAAGATGCGAAAATTTTTTTATTACTGCTCCGCCAAATAATCCAGTTCCTTTTCC
>NZ_JBFPJH010000124.1:0-9166 GCF_040838255.1 Bacillus sp. C30
TTTTTAATTAGTGGGCTGTACTTAAAAGATCGAACACGAAGGAGGGTCAACATGTCTTTATGGAGTAATAATGCAAATGGATATTGTGGATGTAATAATCAAAATGGTTTACATGTTGATTCGTGCTGTTTTAGTTGCGATGGGACAGTTCCTAAGCTCGGTCCAACAGGTCCAACGGGTCCAACGGGAGCGACAGGTTCAACGGGAGCAACGGGAGTAACAGGAGCAACAGGAGTAACGGGAGTAACAGGCCCAACAGGAGCAACAGGTTCAACGGGAGCAACGGGAGCAACGGGAATAACGGGAGCGACAGGTCCAACAGGTCCAACAGGAGCAACGGGAGCAACGGGAATAACGGGAGCAACGGGTCCAACGGGAGCGACAGGTCCAACAGGTCCAACAGGCCCAACAGGAGCAACAGGAGCAACGGGAGTAACGGGTGAAACAGGAGCGACGGGAGTAACAGGTACAAGTATAACTGCGACGTATGCATTTGCGAATAATACATCGGGTACGGCAATATCAGTATTACTTGGTGGGACAAATGTCCCACTTCCAAATAATCAGAATATCGGTCCAGGAATTACAGTTTCGGGGGGGAACACAGTATTTACGGCCGCAAATGCCGGGAATTATTATATTTCATATACAATTAATATAACGGCCTCATTATTAGTCAGTTCGCGAATTACAATTAATGGTGCACCGCTTGCTGGAACTATCAATTCCCCTGCATTAGCAACTACATCATTTAGTGCAACAATTATTACGACTCTTGCAGCGGGGAGTGCAATTAGTTTGCAGTTGTTTGGATTGTTAGCTGTTGCCACGTTATCAACGACTACACCTGGTGCAGTTTTAACGATTATAAGATTAGGCTAAGTAACGTGAACTCTCTTATTCTTTTAAAATTAGGAGAGTTTCTACATATAATAAGAAGTTAAGGAAGTAAAGCATAGTTATAAAAAAGTCAGAATATTATGATTGTAATGATGTTACGACTATAATATAATGAAAACAACCATCATGAATGAACATTCATTTATTTTCACAAGTATTGGAAGGGGGAATGAGAGTGGAAAAACCTTGGTTGCAGAGTTATCCAGAGGAAATCCCAGGTACGATTTCATATGATATTCAGCCACTTCATGGATATTTAGAGAAAATGGCTGCTCGTTATCCAGAAAAGAAAGCGCTTCACTTTTTAGGTAAAGATGTTAAATTTTCAGATTTCCATGACAAGGTAAAGAAATTTGCGAATTACCTTCAAAGGCTTGGTATTGAAAAAGGCGATAGAGTTGCGATTATGTTACCGAATTGTCCGCAATCTGTAATTGGTTATTATGGTACTTTGCTTGCGGGGGGGATTGTTGTACAAGCGAATCCTCTTTATACAGAAAGAGAGCTTGAGTACCAACTTCATGACTCAGGGGCAAAAGTTATTCTTTGCCTTGATTTAGTGTTTCCGAGAGTTACTAATGTTCAAACTGCAACAAAGCTTGAGCATATTATCGTAACCCGTATTGCAGATTTTTTACCATTCCCTAAAAATTTACTTTATCCATTTGTACAAAAAAAGCAGGCAAATCTTGTTGTGAATGTGTCGGAAAGCGAAACGATTCATCTTTGGAAATCGGTAGAAAGAGAAAGTAATGCTGATGTTGAAGTTCCATGTGATCCTGAAAATGATCTAGCCCTTTTGCAGTATACAGGGGGAACGACAGGGTTTCCCAAAGGGGTTATGTTAACGCATAAAAACCTCGTTTCGAACACTTTAATGGGAGCGCATTGGTTATATAATTGTAAAGAAGGAGAAGAGGTAATTCTTGGTGTTCTTCCGTTTTTTCATGTGTACGGGATGACAGCTGTAATGAATTTAAGTATTATGCAAGGATATAAAATGGTGCTTATTCCGAAGTTTGATATGAAAATGGTTTTTGAAGCAATTAAGAAACATAAAGTTACACTATTTCCAGGAGCACCAACCATTTATATTGCTCTATTAAATAGTCCTCTTTTAAAAGAATATGATATTTCTTCAATTCAGGCTTGTATTAGTGGTTCTGCACCGCTTCCTGTAGAAGTGCAGGAGGAGTTTGAGAGAGTTACAGGTGGTAAATTAGTAGAGGGTTATGGATTAACGGAGTCATCACCAGTTACACATGGGAATTTTTTGTGGGAAAAGCGTGTGCCGGGAAGTATTGGGGTACCGTGGCCGGATACAGAGGCAATCATCATGTCACTTGAAACAGGAGAGTCATTACCTCCAGGTGAAATTGGTGAAATTGTTGTAAAGGGCCCACAAATTATGAAAGGGTATTGGAATAAGCCAGAAGAAACGGCAGCTGTACTGCAAGATGGCTGGCTCCATACAGGTGATGTAGGATACATGGATGAGGATGGCTTTTTCTATGTGAAAGATCGTAAGAAAGATATGATCGTTGCTAGTGGCTTTAACGTATATCCTCGTGAAGTAGAAGAAGTGTTATATGAACACGAAAAGGTGCAAGAAGTGGTAACAATCGGTGTTCCTGATCCGTATCGAGGGGAAACTGTAAAAGCGTTTGTTGTTTTGAAAGAAGGCGCTGAGTGTTCTGAAGAAGAATTAGATCAGTTTGCACGTAAATATTTAGCAGCTTACAAAGTTCCGAAGGTATATGAGTTTAGAAGTGAGTTGCCGAAGACGACAGTCGGAAAAATTTTACGTCGTGTCCTAATAGATGAAGAGAAGAGAAAGAATGAGGATGAGCAAACGGGCTAAGGCCCTTTCTTTTTGAAAAAATAGGATTGACACTTTTCTGAATAGTCAGTATTATAAGAATATGAATGACTATTCATTCAGTCATCTTCTTGAAGGGGACAGTAAAGTGAAGAAAAATAGACCGAAATACAATCAGATTATTGATGCTGCAGTCATTGTGATTGCGGAGAATGGATACCATCAAGCGCAAGTTTCTAAAATTGCAAAGCAAGCTGGGGTAGCTGATGGCACGATTTATTTATATTTTAAAAATAAAGAAGATATATTAATATCCTTATTCCAAGAGAAGATGGGAGAATTTGTTGAAACAATTCGTCAAAAAATAGCAGGAATTGAAAGCGCTGTAGCGAAGTTATTCATGTTGGTAGAAACGCACTTCTTGCTGTTGTCACAAAATGATCCTCTTGCTATCGTTACGCAATTAGAGCTAAGGCAGTCCAATCAAGACTTGCGCCTTAAAATAAATGAAGTATTAAAAGGCTACTTACAAGTTATGGATGAGATTTTAGAGACAGGTATAAAGCAAGGTGAATTTCAGGCGGATTTAAACGTTCGCGTGGCAAGACAAATGATCTTTGGAACAGTAGATGAAGTTGTGACCAATTGGGTAATGAGCGATCATAAGTATGATCTGGTCGCACTTTCAAAAACGGTACATGGGCTACTTATTGCAGCTTGTGGTTATCGTCAATAATGGGAGGGATCATGTTGAAATTCCTATCTGTAAAAGTTGAAGATCATATCGCGGTGGCGACGTTAAATCATACGCCAGCTAATGCGATGTCTTCACAAGTTATGCATGACGTTACTGAATTAATCGATCAAGTGGAAAAGGATGATAACATTCGTGTTGTTGTTTTACATGGTGAAGGACGCTTCTTCTCAGCAGGGGCAGATATTAAAGAATTTACATCTGTTACTGAAGCGAAGCAAGCAACAGAGTTAGCACAGCTTGGACAAGTTACGTTTGAGCGTGTTGAAAAATGCTCAAAACCAGTTATTGCGGCAATTCATGGAGCGGCACTTGGCGGCGGCCTTGAGTTTGCTATGTCTTGCCACATGCGCTTTGTAACTGAAAGCACAAAGCTTGGTTTACCTGAATTAACACTTGGATTAATTCCTGGTTTTGCAGGTACACAGCGCTTACCACGTTATGTTGGTAAAGCGAAAGCTTGTGAAATGATGTTAACAAGTACACCAATTACTGGTGCAGAAGCATTACAATGGGGACTTGTTAACGGAGTGTTTTCTGAAGAATCCATTTTAGAAGATACGCTTAAAATTGCAAAACAGATTGCTGGAAAAAGCCCAGCAACAACTCGTGCTGTGCTAGAGTTATTACAAACGACAAAATCGTCTCATTATTATGAAGGTGTACAGCGTGAATCACAGATTTTTGGTGAAGTATTTACGAGTGAAGATGGAAGAGAAGGCGTAGCAGCGTTTTTAGAAAAACGTAAGCCTTCATTTAGTGGTAGGTAGTCCAATTATTTTTTTAATAAAAATTAACAGAATTTTAAAATTGATAGAATCTTTCTGAAAAATAAGGGGGTAAATGGAATGAACATCTACGTACTCATGAAACGAACATTTGATACAGAAGAAAAAATCGTAATTAAAAACGGTGCAATTTACGATGGCGAAGCGGAATTCATCATCAACCCTTACGATGAATATGCGATTGAAGAAGCGATTCAAGTAAGAGATGCACAAGGTGGAGAAGTTACTGTTATAACAGTTGGTGGCGAGGATAGTGAAAAAGAACTTCGCACAGCATTAGCGATGGGCTGCGATAAAGCGGTACTAATTAACATTGAAGATGATGTTGAGAATGGTGACCAATTTACAACAGCAAAAGTGCTTGCTGAATATTTAAAAGATAAAGAAATCGATTTAATTTTAGGCGGGAACGTTGCGATTGACGGTGCATCTGGACAAGTTGGTCCACGAGTAGCTGAAGCGTTAAATATCCCATACGTAACGACGATTACGAAGCTTGAAATTGATGGTACAAATGTGAAGATTGAGCGTGATGTTGAAGGGGATACAGAAGTAATTGAATCATCATTACCTCTTCTAGTAACAGCGCAACAAGGTTTAAATGAACCGCGTTATCCATCGCTTCCAGGTATTATGAAAGCGAAGAAGAAGCCACTAGAAGAAGTAGAATTAGATGATTTAGATTTAGAAGAAGATGATGTGGAAGCAAAAACAAAAACAATTGAAATCTATTTGCCTCCTAAGAAAGATGCAGGAAAAGTGTTACAAGGCGAGCTGCAAGATCAAGTAAAAGAACTTGTATCGTTGCTCCATACAGAAGCGAAAGTAATCTAATAAAATACGAAATTATATATGCAGGAGGGAAAATCTATGGCTCGTAAAGTATTAGTAATGGGTGAAGTTCGTGATGGATCGCTACGTAACGTTTCGTTTGAAGCGATAGCAGCAGCAAAAACAATTGCAGAAGGCGGTGAAGTGGTAGGTCTTCTAGTTGGAGACAGCGTTGCCTCTTTTGCAAATGAATTGATTCATTACGGTGCAGATCGCATTGTGACAGTTGAAAATGATAAATTAAAATCATATACATCTGATGGATATGCACAAGCGTTTTTAGCTGTATATGCTGAAGAAAAGCCAGAAGGCATTGTATTTGGACATACGGCACTTGGTAAAGATTTATCACCAAAATTAGCAGCGAAATTAGAAGCTGGTTTAATTTCTGACGTAACGGCTTTAGAAGTTGAAGGTGGAAATGTTATCTTCACTCGTCCGATTTACTCTGGTAAAGCATTTGAGAAGAAGATTGTAACAGATGGTATATTATTTGCGACAGTGCGTCCAAATAATATTGCAACTCTTGAAAAAGACGAGTCTCGCACAGCTAACGTGTCTTCTATTACAGTAGATGTGAAAGATTTACGTACAATCATTCAAGATGTTGTCCGTAAAACTGCAGAGGGTGTTGATCTTTCTGAAGCGAAAGTCATTATAGCTGGCGGACGTGGTGTGAAGAGTGAAGAAGGATTTAAACCGTTAAAAGAATTAGCTGACGTACTAGGCGGCGCTGTTGGAGCATCTCGTGGTGCTTGTGATGCAGAGTACTGTGATTATTCATTACAAATTGGTCAAACAGGTAAAGTTGTTACACCAGACCTATACATTGCATGCGGAATTTCTGGTGCGATTCAGCATTTAGCTGGTATGTCTAATTCAAAAATAATTGTTGCGATTAATAAAGATCCAGAAGCTAGTATCTTCAAAGTAGCTGACTATGGTATTGTCGGTGATCTGTTTGAAGTATTACCTCTTTTAACAGAAGAGTTTAAAAAGTTAAAAGTACATTCATGATTTGAGTACCCTTGAGTTCCAAGTGAAGTACCCCTATATATAGAAAAAGGTGAGAGATCCCCTGTCTCTCATCTTTTTAGTATTTCATCCATATTTTTATATAGTATAAAGGAACATTTTTTTGTTACAATACATAACGATACATAATATTCGCCACGTATAAAAGTTAATGATATACTCTTGGTAGAATATACTTGAAGGAGGAAATAAAATGGCAATTATAAATGCAAATGACCAAAGCTTCGCAGCTGAAACTAGCGAAGGTGTTGTACTATTAGATTTCTGGGCGCCTTGGTGCGGACCTTGTAAAATGATCGCTCCTGTATTAGAGGAAATCGATTCAGAGTTAGGCGAGAAAGTAAAAGTAGTAAAAGTGGACGTTGATGAAAACCAAGAAACTGCTCGTCAATTCGAAGTAATGAGCATTCCAGCTCTTTTCGTATTAAAAGACGGTAAAGTGGTTGATCAAGCGTTAGGATATAAACCGAAAGAAGCGTTAGTAGAATTAGTTTCTAAACACTTCTAAAATAAAGAAGCTACCATTTGGTAGCTTTTTTTATTTTCTTTTTTACAACCTTTCCGTTACAATAAAAGAACGTATGTTGGGTGTTTTGGCATAGTATGTTTTTATGTGAAAATAAAAATGATAAGCATGTAGAAATGGAGGGAGACGAGTGCACGAGCATTTAAAAGAGAAGTTAGCAATTTTGCCCGATCAACCTGGTTGTTATTTAATGAAGGATAAGCAGGGAACGGTTATATATGTCGGAAAAGCAAAGGTACTCAAAAATCGTGTGCGCTCGTACTTTACTGGTTCGCATGATGGGAAAACATTTCGGCTTGTTGGAGAAATTGTTGATTTTGAATATATTGTGACTTCCTCAAATTTGGAGGCTCTTATTTTAGAGTTAAATTTAATAAAAAAATATGATCCAAAATATAATATTCAATTAAAAGATGATAAAACATATCCTTTCATTAAAATTACAGCTGAAAAACAGCCGCGCTTACTCATTACGCGAAATGTAAAAAAGGATAAAGGAAAGTACTTTGGGCCTTATCCAAATGCGCAATCGGCACATGAAACAAAGAAATTATTAGATCGTATGTATCCACTTCGTAAATGTTCAAATATGCCAGATAAAGTTTGCTTGTATTATCATATGGGTCAATGTTTAGCACCTTGTGTGAAAGAAGTAACGGATGAGCAAAACAAAGAAATTGTTGATGAAATTATTAAATTCTTAAACGGTGGGCATAAAGAAATTCGTTCAGAATTAGAAACGAAGATGTATGAGGCTTCAGAAAAGCTAGAATTTGAACGGGCGAAAGAGTTGCGAGATCAAATTGCTCATATTGATGCAATTATGGAAAAGCAAAAGATGATTATGAGTGATTTAGTGGATCGTGATGTGTTTGGATATGCAGTTGATAAAGGGTGGATGTGTGTTCAAGTTTTCTTCGTTCGAAAAGGAAAGCTAATTGAACGTGATGTTTCTATGTTCCCGATTTATGATGAACCAGAAGAGGGATTTTTAACTTTTATCGGTCAATTTTATGAAAACAGTAGTCATTTCAAGCCGAAGGAAATTGTTGTTCCAGGAAGTATAGATTCAGAATTAGTAGAGCGCTTTTTAGAAGTTGAAGCGACACAGCCGAAGCGTGGGAAGAAAAAAGATCTTGTAGAATTAGCAAATAAAAATGCAAAAATTGCACTAGAAGAGAAATTTCACTTAATTGAACGTGATGAAGAACGGACGATTAAAGCTGTTGATAATCTAGGGAAGCAACTAGGGATTGAAACACCATATCGTATTGAAGCGTTTGATAACTCGAATATTCAAGGGACAAATCCCGTTTCCGCAATGATTGCTTTTATCGATGGGAAACCAGCAAAGAAAGAATATCGGAAATATAAAATTAAAACGGTTCAAGGTCCTGATGATTACGAATCTATGAGGGAAGTTGTAAGACGCCGTTATACGAGGGCGCTTAAAGAGAATTTACCTTTACCAGATTTAATCATTATTGATGGTGGAAAAGGCCATCTGGCCGCTACAAGTGATGTTCTGGAGAATGAACTCGGATTATATATTCCAATGGCAGGGCTTGTAAAAGATGACAAACATAAAACATCACATTTAATCATTGGAGATCCGCCTGAACCTGTGATGCTTGAGAGGAATAGCCAAGAATTTTATTTATTGCAACGCATTCAAGATGAAGTGCATAGATTTGCAATTACATTCCATCGCCAGTTGCACGGGAAATCGGTCATTCAATCAGCATTGGATGATATTCCAGGAATCGGCGATAAACGAAAAAAGGTATTGCTAAAACATTTTGGTTCATTAAAAAAGATGAAAGAAGCTTCCATAGCTGAATTTGTCGAAGCAGGTATGCCGAAAAATGTTGCAGAGATAATATATACTTATTTAACAGATAAGAAGACGTTATAGTTTACAACGTCTTCTGTTTTTTGGTATAATTTCTGAAGATTTAAAATAAACTCATCTGAATGAATATACAAAAAAGTCAACTAAACTTATATGTCTAGTTGACTGTAGGTAGATGCTACACTTCAATGAGATCTTTTATATCCCATTTAACAAGAAATGTAATAGAGTCTGAACGCTTTTTCTGTTCCTCATAGGACTCTGCAACGACGTTTCTTTGTCTTTGAATTTGCTCGGCGATAAATCCAGCTTCTAATTGATAAGATGAATGTCTTTTTTGTTTTTGACGCTCAGTAATAAGTGTACCTTTAAGTTGAAACTGCATTTCACGACGTTTATGTTCAATGATGCTTAAAGTGCCCCAACCAGCTTTTTCAAAAAACTGAATGACTTCTTCAATTGTTTCTAGCGGATATTTTCTCGCAAGGTTTCTACCGGCCCAGTATAAAATACCATCTAAATCGTTACCAATTAAATCAGGTAGTAATTCTTCACGTAGCAATTCATAAGCGAAGGCGTTCAATGAAACATCTTCTAAAGATGTTATATCGATTGTATTTTTGCTCACAATATTCCCCTCTTTCTATAGGGATTATTATAT
>NZ_JBFPJH010000125.1:0-9149 GCF_040838255.1 Bacillus sp. C30
GAGTAACACTATGTAGTTAGAAATATATTGATTATCATTCTCATTGATAGACAAAAAAATAATCCCACCAATTTTTCCTATAAGAATAAACATAAAACTCTTTCATCATTTTATTGATTATCATTCTCAACGAATTTCAAAAAAAATAAACCGCCTAATTCTATCGTTCTATCACCTCTTCTTACAAAAATGATATAGTCATAGAAAACCTCTTCCCTTCCAATATTTCCACAACTAAGTCAATCTTAGCCTACTGGTAATTTTTTTGTCAACTATATTACGTATAAAATTTTTAATATCTGAATTCTTCTATATATAATTTTCCTACAAAAAAAGAGGCTTTCTTTTAAAGAAAGCCTCTTTCCCTTATTTTTCTACAGCAATTTCTTGCTTTTGAAATAAAGAAACTACATATCCAATTGCAATTCCAATGATACCCGGAACTAGCCAACCAATCCCTACACTATATAATGGAATTTTATCTAAAATAGGAGCAAGGGCCGCTACTTGAAGATTGGCATTATGCAATCCATCAAAGAAGCTAATTGCAAATGCGCCTACAATACCGCCTACATACATAGCTAATGGAAGACGAATATAGTTTTCAACAAGTGATAATACGATCAGTACGATACCAATTGGGTAAATTGCAATTAAAATCGGCAATGCTAATGCGTTTAACTGAGTTAAACCAAGATTTGCTACCATAAATGCTAATACAGAGAAAATGAAAATGACTTTTTGATAAGAAAGCTTTGGTAATAACGAAGAAAAATATTCTCCACAAGCTGCTACAATACCGACAGAAGTTGTTAAGCATGCTGCTGTAATTGCGATACCTAGTAATAATGTTCCGTAGCTACCAAATAAATGATTCACGACGTTTGTTAAAATAATTCCGCCGTTTGCTCCCATTCCAAGTGAAACACTTGAAGCTCCAAGGTAAGCAAGTGCTAAATAAACAAGAAGTAAGCCAAGTGCTGCAATAAATCCTGCAAAGATTGTTACTTTCGCAATACTGTTCTTATTTGTAATGCCTTTTGCTTTTAAAGCATTGATCACAACATTTCCGAAAACAAGTGCTGCAAGTCCATCTAAAGTTAAATATCCATCAATAAAACCTTTAAAGAGCGGGGCACTATACGCTTCTGTAGGGGCACCAAACTCTCCCATTGGAGTCATAATTGCTTTCGCTACAATAATTGCAATAACAGCTAATAAAATTGGAGTTAACACTTTACCAATGCGCCCCACTAATTTCGATGGGTTTAATGCTAAATAGAAAGTTACTGCAAAGAAAATAAATGTAAAGATAACAAGTGGATAGGATTGACCAGCTATCTCACTTGGTAAAAACGGTGCAACACTCATTTCATAAGCAACAGTCCCTGTACGTGGCACACTAACAAATACGCCTAAACATAAATAAATTGCAGTAATGAAAATTAGCGCGAATACAGGATGTACACGTCTTGCTAATTCATTAATATCTCCCTTTAGAGCTATAACAATAACTCCTAATAAAGGCAGTCCTACACCTGTTACGATAAAGCCAAATAACGCGATCCATACATCTGTTCCAGCACCTTGCCCTAACGCTGGTGGGAAAATCATATTACCGGCACCGAAAAACAGTGCAAATAACATTAAGCTTATTGCAAACATCTCAGAAAACTTTAAAGATGACTTCATTTCTACTACCTCCTAATTATTTTATTAACAAAATATTCTGAATTAAAATCCATCACATATCCTCTTTCAAGCATACTTCCCCGTAAAAGAACGCAAAAAACACCCGTCCCTAACAAAGGGACGAGTGTTGAAATCGTGGTTCCACCCTTATTCTAATAAAATGAATTTATAACGAAATAAGCTCATTTTATAGCTCGTGTAAATTGATAACGGTTTTATCCGCCAAGAATTACAATGCATCTGCAGTTCACTCTTGAAGTTTAGAGGTGGTAAGTTTGTCTTTCCGTATTAGGAAGCTCACAGCCTAAGGCTTCCCTCTCTGAAAATCGTCAAAAACAACTCATGTCCTCATCATTACTTTTATAAAATATGTTGTCGAAACTTGTTGTTTTTTATTATATGGGCTATTTTTTAAAAAATCAATAGTTTTATTTTTTCTGACAAAAAATATAGGGAGAAAACTTTCCTCCCTATAACTGCCTTATTAATATTTCTAATTCCTTAGGTGTAATGTCTCGCCATTTTCCAGCTTCAAGCTCATTTAGCTCTATATTCATAATGCACACTCGCTTTAGCTTTGTTACAGTAAATCCGAAAGCACGACTCATTCTACGAATTTGCCTGTTCATTCCTTGCGTTAAAACGATGCGAAATGTAGATTGATCGACTCTCGTTACTTTACACGGCTTCGTCATTCCATCTTTAATTTTCACTCCACCAGACATCTCATCAATAAACCAATCTGTAAACGGCTTATCAACAGTGACAACATATTCTTTCTCATGCTCATGATCACCGTGCAAAATTTGATTCGCAATCGCACCGTCATTCGTTAATAAGATGAGTCCTTCCGATGCTTTATCTAATCGTCCAACAGGAAAGATTCGTTCTGGATAATCGATATAATCAATAATGTTTCCTTCAATATGTTCGGCTGCTGTACAAGTAATTCCGACTGGTTTATGGAAGGCAATATACACCTTTTCTTTCTCTTCTTTTGCAATAACTTGCCCATCAATCGATACAATATCACCTTCATTAACGAGTGCACCGTGCGTACATACTTCACCGTTAATACAGGCACGTCCTGCTTTAATGAGACGGTCTGTTTCACGTCTTGAGCAGGATTTTGCTTCGCTTATGTATTGGTTGATTTTCATGTTTTATTCCTTTTCTTATAGATTAAAAGCGTCAATCCATGGCAATATCATTATGCCAAGATTGACGCTCCTTTACTTCGCAAAAACAACTAAATAAATAACCCCAATTACCAAAAATATTCCGCAACAAGCTAACAATACTTTTGCAAGTTTGTCCATAAACATATAATGGTTTCCCCTTTTGTTTGGTTGTTTGCTATTTTAATTCGACAACTGTTACGCCTAGGCCTCCCTCGCCCATGTCACCGTAGCGGTAGGTTTTCACGCCGCGATGTTTCTTCAAGTAATCTTGTACACCTTGGCGAAGCGCTCCTGTTCCTTTACCGTGAATAATTGATACACGAGGATAGCTTGCAAGCTGTGCATCATCTAAATATTTTTCAACGCGCATCATTGCATCTTCATAACGTTCGCCGCGAAGGTCTAGCTCTAACGACACGTGATAATCTCTACCCTTCACACTTGCGACTGCTTTTTTCTCAGTTTGCTTCGGTGTATTAATGTATTCCATATTGGATTCTTTCACTTTCATCTTCAGAATACCAATTTGTACGCTCCACTCTGTATCACTTACTTTTTCAAGCAATTGACCTTTTTGATCGAACGTTAACACTTTTACTTCATCACCTGATCGTAACTGTTGTTTCGGCGCTGTATTTTTCACATGTACTTTTTGTTTCTTCACAAGCTCTGGCGCTGCCCCTTCTAGACGGCTCTTCGCTTCAATAAGCTCATGGTCTTTCACATTTACAAGCTGTGCTTTACGCAATTGACGAAGTTCATGAATAATGCCTTCTGCTTCTTTCTTCGCAGCTTCGACTTTCTCTTCCCCTTCTTTTTGCGCTTTTAATAATTTTTCATCGCGCTCATCGTTAAATTCAATAATTTGACGCTGTAATTCACAATGAAGTTTTTCAGATTGCTTACGATGCTCTTTCGCTTCTTTTCGTTCGCGCTCTGCATTTTTTTGGCTTTCTTCTAGCTTTGCAATCATATTTTCGATTTTGTTCGTATCTGTACTAATATGGTTACGAGCGCGATCAATAACGCGATCAGACAAACCAAGACGCTTCGAAATTTCAAAGGCGTTACTACGTCCTGGTACACCGATTAATAATTTGTACGTTGGGCTTAATGTATTCACATCGAACTCAACGCTCGCATTAATAACTTGCTCACGATTGTATCCATATGCTTTTAATTCTGGGTAATGCGTCGTTGCAACAACGCGAGCACCACGGTTACATACTTCATCTAAAATAGAAATCGCTAGTGCAGCCCCTTCTTGCGGATCTGTCCCAGCACCTAATTCATCAAATAGGACTAAACTTTCAAAATCAGCTTTTTCTAAAATATCTACAATGTTTACCATATGAGAAGAGAATGTACTTAAATTTTGTTCAATCGATTGCTCATCACCGATATCAGCAAAGATGTTTTTAAATACACATATCTCTGATTCATCCATTACTGGAATATGAAGACCAGATTGCGCCATTAAGACACAAATACCGACTGTTTTCAGTGTAACTGTTTTACCACCTGTATTCGGTCCTGTAATAACGATTGTTGTAAAGTCTTTACCCAGCATAATGTTATTTGGCACGATAATTTCCGGATCAATAAGCGGATGGCGTGCTTGTTTTAAATCCATGTAGCGTTCATTATTTACGATTGGCTTCGTCGCTTTAATTCGCTTCGCATAAAGAGCTTTCGCAAAAATAAAATCAAGATTTGCAACTACTTCTACGTTTGATAAAACAATATCAGCTTCCACTGCTACTTCTTCCGTTAACATCATTAAAATGCGTTCTACTTCTTGTTTTTCTTTCACACGTGCTTCTTGAAGTGCGTTATTTAATTCCACGATTACTTGCGGTTCGATAAATAATGTTTGTCCAGAAGCAGATTGATCGTGAACAATACCACCATATACGCCGCGGTATTCTTGTTTTACCGGGATTACGTAGCGTTCGTTACGAATCGTTACAATTGCATCTGATAACATTTTTTGCGCGTTTGAAGAACGCGTCATGTTTTCTAATTTCTCACGAATACGGCTTTCCGCAGTACGAATTTGATTACGAATGCCACGCAATTTGTCACTTGCGCTATCGACTACTTCACCGCCGTCACCAATACAATTTGTAATCTTCTTTTCTAAATCATATAAAGACACAATTTGCGCGACATGTGTTTCTAAAATTGGAAGCTCAACACCGTTGTCAATCATATCGTCAATGAAACGTTTCATTTGGCGACTACCGTACATCGTACTTGCGATTTCAATTAATTCATGAGGACTTAACATACTTCCAATTTTCGCACGCTTAATATTTGAACGAATATCAGAAATCCCTCCAAGTGGTACATGTCCTTTTAAGCGGATGATTTTCGCTGCCTCATCCGTTGTTTCTTGCAATTCCACAATTTCTTCAAAATCTGTGCTTGGCACTAAATTCTTCACTTTATCACGACCAAGTGAAGATGCTGTATGTTCAAGCAATTGTTCTTTTACCTTATTGTATTCTAATACACGCAACGTTCGTTCTAACATGTTGCAGGTCCCCCCTGTATTACTTATTACGTTTAATATAGTCTAATAAACGTTCAATATCCCATGTGTTAATCACGTTATCTTTTTGAATCCAACCTTTACGCGCTGCTGCTACACCTGTTTCCATATCTTCTAACATTTCAAGTGTATGGGCATCCGTATTAATCGCTACTTTTACACCAGCATCTTGTGCTTGTTTTAATAATTTCGCGCTTAAATCTAGACGGTTTGGATTTGCATTTAATTCTAAAACTGTATTTGTTTCTTTTGCGAGCTGGATTAATAAATCTGTATCTACATCGTAACCCTCACGGCGCCCAAGAAGACGTCCTGTCGGATGGGCAATCATTGTGACATGCTTATTCTCAAGTGCAGTGCGAAGACGCTTCATAATCGTTTCACGGTCTTGTGAGAAGCTAGAGTGAATGGCTCCAATGACATAATCTAGTTCTGCTAATACTTCATCGTCAAAATCAAGTGTCGCATCTGGTAAAATGTCCATTTCAATCCCGCGCAAAATTGTAATGTCTGGATACTTTTCATTCATACGTTCAATTTCTTTCGCTTGTTCACGAAGACGCTCTTTCGTTAAACCATTCGCTACTTTCAAGTATTGCGAGTGATCAGTAATTGCCATAAATTTATATCCACGAGCGCGGCACGCTTGTACCATTTCTTCAATTGAAAAAGCACCGTCACTCCACGTTGTATGCATATGTAAATCACCCTGTATATCAGAGAACTGAATTAAGTTCGGATACTCTTTAATTAATTCAATTTCTTTTCCATCTTCACGCACTTCTGGTGGGATGAATGGAAGGCCAAAGTGGGCGAAGAATGCTTCTTCTGTTTCGAATGTTTTCACTTCACCTGTCTCTAAGATTTCCACACCGTATTCACTAATTTTCTCGCCTCTATCTTTCGCAATTTGGCGCATTTTTACGTTATGGTCTTTTGATCCTGTGAAATGGTGAAGAGTTGTAATAAATTCTTCTGGTTTTACTAAGCGGAAGTCAATTGAAATATCATATTCATATTGAAGACGAACAGATACTTTCGTATCTCCACTTGCAATCACTTCAATCATATTATCAAATTGTAGTAAATGTTCACGCACTACTGCTGGCTCTGTCGTTGCAATGATGAAATCTAAGTCCTTCACTGTCTCACGAACACGGCGTAAACTACCAGCGCGTGAGAAACGAATTATTTCAGCAACATTCGACAATTTCTCCTCTATTTCCCCGGCAATAGGCAATACCATCGCAATTGGTAAACGCTCTGGACGAGAGCCTACTTGATCAATTGCTTCTAATATTTTCTCTTCTGTTTTCTTACCGAATCCAGCTAAAGCTTGTACTTTATTTTCTTCACAAACAGCTTTTAACGTTTCCATATCAACAACACCAAGTTCTTTGTATAACTTGGCCACCTTCTTACCACCAAGGCCTGGTAGTTTTAATAGTGGTAATAAACTGCTTGGTACTTCTTTTTCAAGTTCTTGTAGTACTTCAGATGTTCCCGATTCTATATATTCTTGAATAACTGCTGCCGTTCCTTTTCCGATACCTGGAATCTTTGTGAAATCTTCAATTTCAGAAAGACTACGGTCATCACTTTCTAGTGCTGCCGCCGCTTTACGGAATGCAGATATTTTAAATGGATTCGCGCCCTTTAGTTCCATAAATAGGCCGATTGTCTCTAGTAATTTGATAACTTGTTTTTTATTCACTTTCATCATTGCCCCGCCTTTCTTTCATAGAAAAAACTTCTCTTTCCGAAAAAAGAGAAGTTACACTCTGCTACCTGTCTGCCATAGTTCCTTCACCTTTTCAGAAAGAATCGGTGTATCGTCTACAATTATTTTGCTAATTGATGATTTTTGTAATGGTGTTTGTATTTGTTCAATTGGAAGAATTGTTCCAACAATAATTAAGACAAACAGAATGATATACACTTCTAAAAAGCCAAGAAGTGCCCCAGCAACCGCATTGACTTGCTTTAAAACTGGGATTTCTGCAAACATATTCAGTAAATTACCAAGTAGTGAAAGTGCGATTTTTGTAATAATAAATAATACAATAAACGCAATTGCTTGATAGAAGACACCCTCAATATTATTCGCATCTATCCATTCTGGAACAGATACATTCTTATCGAATGGATACGGAATAAATTTCGCAAGCGTTGGCGCTAAATCTTTACAGTACCAGTATGCAACGAGGTATGCGATAATAAAGCTTGTTAACTTTACAAGTTGCAAAATAAATCCTCTGCGTAAACCGAGGAAAAATCCCATAACAAGCAATAAAATGATAATAATATCAATCATGTTTATTCCATTCCTTTTTGTGTCATACTTTCTTTCAACTTCTCATGTTCTTCTTTTAATTTTATGTAATCGTGTATGACGTTTACCGCCGTCAATACCGCTAGTCTACTCGTATCAAGCGAAGGATTCTTGGCATTGAGTTCGCGCATTTTATCATCCACAATCGCTGCTACCATGCGGATATGACTTGTACTTTCATCGCCAACAACTGAATACTGTTGGCCATATATTTCTACATTAATTCGACTTTTATTTCCCTTTTGTTGTGACAACTCACCGGCCTCCAATCACGTACAGAATCCTAAAGTTTATCATACCATGAACCATCATAATATGGAAACAGAAAGAACAATCCGATATGATAAAAATAACAACATAAAAAAGGAGCGACCATTTTGTCAAATTCTATCGTAATACAAACAAGTTCTACAGTAATTGAAGGCATGAAACAACAATACAAACAAGCACTTAGCCCCAAAATTCCGCAAGGCGGTATCTTTATGGCAAAGGTTCCATCTTGCACAATTACAGCCTATAAATCAGGGAAAGTAATGTTTCAAGGTGGACGTGCTGAAGCAGAGGCTTCTCGTTGGCAAACTGTCTCTCAAACACCAAAATCCGCTGTAAAAAAATCGGTCAATTCGCATCAATATGCACCACCTTCTTCTATTGGTACAATGTCGATTTTAGGGTCCGATGAAGTAGGTACTGGTGATTACTTCGGACCGATGACAGTTGTTGCTGTATATGTGGATGCGAAGCAAATTCCACTTTTAAAAGAACTCGGTGTAAAAGACTCCAAAAACTTAAATGATGCTCAAATTGCTGAGATTGCAAAACAACTCCTTCACGTTGTTCCTTACAGCTCCCTCGTTCTTCATAATGAAAAATATAACGAGCTATTTGATAAAGGAAACAACCAAGGTAAACTAAAAGCTTTACTGCATAACAAAGCCATCACAAACTTATTGGCAAAAATCGCGCCTACAAAACCAGAAGGTATCTTAATCGACCAATTTACACAGCCTGATACATACTATAAATATTTAGCGAAACAAAAACAGGTACAGCGTGAAAATGTTTACTTCGCTACAAAAGGTGAAAGTGTCCATTTAGCAGTAGCCGCCGCTTCCATTTTAGCTCGTTACTCATTCGTAAAACAATTTGACGAACTAAGCAAAAAAGCTGGTATGCAACTTCCGAAAGGTGCTGGTAAACAAGTTGATATTGCCGCTGCTGAATTAATTCAAAAAGTCGGTAAAGAAAGACTACCTGAGTTTGTGAAAGTGCATTTTGCTAATACAGAGAAGGCGTTTCGCTTATTAAAATAGTATCGACAAAAACAGGAGCCTACAAACTCCTGTTTTTTGTTTCGCTTTAGTCCACTCTACTATCGCCTATGTATTTT
>NZ_JBFPJH010000126.1:0-8905 GCF_040838255.1 Bacillus sp. C30
ACTTATAACTTGTCCGAAAGAATCAGATTTTAAATTGTATTTAGAGGATAAGTATGCATTGAAATGTGACGAGAGTAGCTTTGAATGCACGCAAAATGTAGATGAAAAAAAAGAGAAATTACAGTTTGAAAGTATTGATGCACGAAATGGTGTTTTCTTTATGACTGTAAAGCAAACGTATAAAACAGAAGCTGGTGTTACGAAAGAATATAGCGGAGTAGGTATATTCGGTACATTTCTTTTTGTTTCAGAGAAGACTTTCTAGTAATAGAAGGTCTTTTTTTTATGCTTATGTTCATATAGATGAAGTAAGACAAGCATAGGAGGGGTATTGATGAAGAAGGGATGTATCGTTTGTGGTGGTGAGGAGTTTTTTTCTTCAACATTATATGCACGTACGAAACAAGATTGGGCATATGCGCCAAACATGTACCGATTTGAAAAGGTGTTTATTGAGCATAGAGATGAAGAAAATTATCCAGTTTTTCAAGAAATTACAGCGAAGCATTGTTGTGGATGCGGTCATATTATGTTGTATCACGAATGAACACACCAAGTATAACTTGGTGTGTTTTTTTTAAAACGCTGACAAAGCAAGCGGATAGAGTAAAGTAAATAAAACAGAAAAACTACCAAAACCAATTGCGGTATATCCAAGTGTTCTCGCTCCAAAATTGACAGCTAATAAGCCAACTAAAATAGCAAGGGAGCCGAGTGTAACAGGATAAAAAGCAATGGAGAATAACGAAAGAAATAATGCGACATAGCCGATCATTGCACCGGTATTTGTACCTTCTATTTCATTTGCAATTTCTTTGCGCTCATGTCTAATCGGAATACCAGCCGGAGATATTTCAGCTGCATACTCTTCGTTTTTTTCACCACTTTTAAAATGATGATTTCTCTTTCTTCGCATGTACATCCCTCTCTTTCAATTGGGTGTATCTATAGTATCTTTCATAAGGAGCAGAACATGAGTATGAGTTAAACCCAAGTAAAGCAAAAATTGGAGAAAATAGATTCCGTTGTTATCCTGTTTATCCCGCTATTTGCCGTGCAGTAAGACCCCCACCTCAAAATTCGGCTGGAGCAAAGAAGTTAGATGGGAGTCGGGCTGCCAGTAAAAGCCCGATTGGTTCAAATAATAATCAGTGGGGGCGAACAAACACCCCCACTGATTAAAGTTTCACTTTATCTCCTTATGAAGATAAACAGGGATTTTGGAACATGATGTAGAATGAAATGAATGATAATACGTGAAGGTAGGGGAATGTATGGCGAAGTTTAATTGGCATGAATCGGCAGAGAAAAAATGGGATAACAATGCAGAGTTTTGGAATCAAAATAGTCAAGAAATGTGGGATAGCGGGAGCAGGAGTACAATCATTCCATTTTTTGAGCAGTACGTGGAAAAGGAAGTACAAGTGTTAGATGTTGGCTGTGGTGATGGGTATGGTACATATAAATTAAGTCTTACTGGCTACAAAGCGGTTGGGGTGGACTTATCGGAAGTTATGATTCAAAAGGGTAAGGAGCGCGGAGAAGACCCAAACTTATCTTTTATAAAAGGTGATCTTTCTTCATTACCATTTGAAAATGAGAAATTTGAAGCAATTATGGCAATTAATTCTTTAGAATGGACCGAGGAGCCGTTGCGAGCATTAAATGAAATAAAGCGTGTTTTAAAGAAAGATGGATACGCATGTATTGCAATTTTAGGACCGACAGCAAAACCGAGAGAGAACAGTTATCCGCGCCTATATGGCAAAGACGTTGTTTGCAATACGATGATGCCTTGGGAATTTGAACAGTTAGCAAAAGAACAAGGATTTGAAGTTGTAGATGGTACCGGCGTATATAAGCGTGGAGTAAATGAGAAGACGTTAGGTCAGCTACCTACAGAGTTACAACAAGCGTTAACATTTTTATGGGTATTTATGTTAAAAAACGTATAACAAAATTGAAGGGTTTTAGGAGGTAAATAAGTGCAGAAAATACAAAAAACTGATACAATATCATCAGAATCAATTAAAGGGGGACTAGGGTATATGACAACTACTACAACAGTTAAATCTGATATTGAAATCGCACAAGAAGCAAGTATGAAGAAGATTCAAGAAATTGCAGCTAATTTAAATATTTTAGAAGAAGAACTAGAGCCATACGGACATTATAAAGGCAAGTTATCTCTTGATATTTTTAAGCGTTTACAAGATGAGAAAGACGGTAAAGTTGTTTTAGTAACAGCGATTAACCCAACTCCAGCAGGAGAAGGTAAATCAACAGTAACAGTTGGTTTAGGCCAAGCTTTTAATAAAATTGGTAAGAAAACAGTAATTGCACTTCGCGAACCATCTCTTGGACCAACAATGGGATTAAAAGGCGGAGCAGCAGGTGGCGGTTATTCTCAAGTAGTACCAATGGAAGACATTAACCTTCACTTTACTGGAGATATTCATGCGATTACAACTGCCAATAACGCATTAGCGGCGTTTATTGATAATCATATCCAACAAGGAAACACACTTGGAATTGATACGCGTAAAATCGTTTGGAAACGCTGTGTTGACTTAAATGATCGTGCCCTTCGTAACGTAGTAATTGGCCTTGGTGGACCGGTTCAAGGTGTACCACGTGAAGACGGTTTTGATATTACAGTAGCATCTGAAATTATGGCCGTATTCTGCCTTGCAACAGATATTCAAGATTTAAAATCACGTCTATCTCGCATTGTTGTCGCTTATAATTTTTCAAATCAACCTGTAACAGTTAAAGATTTAGGAGTAGAAGGAGCGTTAACACTTCTATTAAAAGATGCATTAAAACCGAACTTAGTACAAACATTAGAAAATACACCAGCTATCATTCATGGCGGACCATTTGCGAATATCGCTCACGGTTGTAACAGTGTTATCGCTACGACAATGGCAGCAAAATTAGGTGATTATGTTATTACAGAAGCTGGATTCGGTGCAGATTTAGGTGCCGAGAAGTTTTTAGATATTAAAGCACGTGCAGCTGGTATTAAACCAGAAGCGGTAGTTATTGTTGCGACTATTCGTGCGCTTAAAATGCACGGTGGTGTGGCGAGAGATCAATTAAAAGAAGAAAATGTAGATGCGTTAGCAAAAGGTATGGAGAACTTACAGAAGCATGTTGAAACAATTCAAAGCTTCGGTGTTCCTTTCGTAATTGCCATTAACAAATTCATTACTGATACAGATGCAGAAGTTGCATACTTACAAGAATGGTGCAATGAGCGTGGCTATGCAGTATCCTTAACAGAAGTTTGGGAGAAAGGTGGCCAAGGCGGAGTTGACCTTGCTGAGAAAGTGTTAAAAGAAATTGAAAAAGGTGAAAACAACTACGCACCACTTTATGAATTAGAATTACCATTAGAAGAAAAAATTCGTACAATTGCTCAAAAAGTTTACGGCGCAAAAGATATTGAATTTGCTCCGAAAGCACGTAAGCAATTAGCTCAATATGAGGGAGAAGGCTGGAGTAACCTACCGATTTGTATGGCGAAAACACAATACTCTCTTTCAGATGATGCAACAAAATTAGGTCGCCCATCTGACTTTATCGTTACAATTCGTGAATTAAAACCATCTATCGGTGCAGGGTTTATCGTTGCGTTAACAGGAACAATGTTAACAATGCCAGGCCTTCCTAAACAACCAGCAGCACTACAAATGGATGTAAATGAAGATGGAAAAGCAGTAGGTTTATTCTAAAAGGTTGTAATTCATCTCGTTTATCTGTAAACTATATATACATCAAGTGGCGCCTTTCCATCGAAAGGCGCCTGTTTTTTGGAGGAAATTATGTTTGATCCAACTGCTTTTGAAAATTTAAAGGTAATTGTGGAAGGAGCTGTCTATGATTTCGATTTACACGGTGATATTCTCGTAACGGATCGAAAAGATGTGATGGACCTTGCTTCATTAAGTCGTATGTATAGTATTTCATTTCAACTAACAGAAACATTTAAAACGATGGTAGAGGCGACATTTTCACTATCTGTTGATGCAAAGAATTTATCAGGTGAAATATTAGAAGTACCTCAGTTTATACCAGGTTGTGAAATGAAGCTGGAATTCTCGTTCGAAATGGAGCAACCAGAGATAGGATGCGAAGAAATTGAAACTTTATTGCATTCTATATGGGGAAAAGAGCGAATGATTACGCAAAAAATTTCATACGAATATAATAAGCAAGCGATTTCATATCATAATAAGGTAGAGGTTCTATTTCAAAAATCGATTACAGAAGACCATGTTGATGATTTAATAGCTGTTATTTCACACATGATAGAAACGGTGCGAACAATACAACATTTTCTTCAAAAATAGAGATAAAGGAGAAAAACAAATGATAAAAGATATGCAACCATTTTTACAACAAGCTTGGGAAAAGGCTGGTTTTAAAGAATTTACTGAAATTCAAAAACAAGCGATTCCAACTATTTTAGAAGGACAAGACGTTATTGCTGAATCTCCAACTGGAACAGGAAAAACATTAGCGTACTTATTACCACTTTTACATAAAATTAATCCTGAAGTTAAACAACCTCAAGTTGTAATTTTAGCGCCAACTCGTGAACTTGTTATGCAAATTCATGAAGAGGTTCAAAAGTTTACAGCAGGAACGGATATTTCAGGTGCGTCTTTAATTGGTGGTGCGGATATTAAGCGCCAAGTTGAAAAATTAAAGAAACATCCGAGAGTTATTGTCGGTTCACCAGGACGTATTTTAGAGTTGATTCGCATGAAAAAATTAAAGATGCATGAAGTGAAAACGATTGTATTTGATGAGTTTGATCAAATTGTAAAACAAAAGATGATGGGTGCTGTACTTGATGTAATTAAATCAACGATGCGCGATCGTCAATTAGTATTCTGCTCGGCGACAATAACAAAAGCTGCAGAAGATGCGGCACGTGATTTGACAGTTGAACCACAATTAGTACGTGTAACACGTTCAGAGGCACAGAGCCTAGTTGAACATACGTATATCGTTTGTGAGCGTCGTGAAAAAAATGATTATATTAGAAGAGTTATGCATATGGGAAATGTAAAAGCAGTTGCCTTCTTAAATGATCCATTCCGTTTAGATGAAATTACTCAAAAACTGAAGTTCCGTAAAATGAAAGCAGCAGCACTTCATGCAGAGGCAAGCAAACAAGAGCGTGAAGTAACGATGCGCGCGTTCCGTAGCGGGAAATTAGAAATATTACTTGCTACTGATATTGCAGCACGTGGATTAGATATCGATGATTTAACACACGTAATCCACTTAGAGTTACCAGACACAGTAGACCAATATATTCACCGCTCAGGACGTACTGGACGTATGGGCAAAGAAGGAACAGTTGTTTCTCTTGTAACAGAACAAGAAGAGCGTAAATTACTTCAATTTGCGAAAAAATTAGGTATCGTGTTTACGAAACAAGAAATGTTCAAAGGAACATTTGTAGAATCGAAACCACCAGCACCAAAGAAAAAGAAACCAGCTTTTACTGGTAAGAAAAAGCCTAGATAAATAATGAGAAAGACGTAACTATGCCTACTGGTAAATTGTTTAACTTTGCTGATAGTGAAGGGAATTACTTTGCAGTAATGGGAAAAAATAAATAATTATATAGTTATGTGAAAATCCCCCTCGTAAATAATGAGGGGGATTAAATATTTGAAGTCAATTTTTTATTAACGAGTTGTTCTATAAAAAATGTTCCTTTTTCAATTGCAGTCTCAATATAACCAACGATTTGATCAAATGAAAACACTTGTAAGTTTTCGTGTAAGTGTTGCTCAGGATATAGCATATCTTCAAAAATATATTGCCGAAAAGCTAAAACATTCTTTCTAGAAATCTCCTCTATATTCACAATGTTAGCCTCTTGATTAAGTAGGGCGAAGAGCTGCTGTTCTTTATCGTAATGATGCAACAATTGTGCGTTCAATAATTTAAAATCGTTATAGTACATAGGTGCGATAGTTTCGTCGTTTTCTATTCTGTTTTTAAGCCAAGGTAGAAAAAAGCCGCTTAGCCAATTATCATCGGCAATGAGGTGGGTATAATAACCTAAAATATAAGGGGAATCCAGATGATCTTCGTATTTATGAATAAATGAATCATAATCTATTCTTCTCGTATAGTTCTTCGTTGTACCAGCGTAAAAATGTGAAGTTCCTTTTTCTTTTTTTGAATGAACAGCATCAGGAGCTACACCACCAAGTAAGAAAGAAGTTTTATCTTGAATAGATAGTTTCTCTGCAATACCGCTCGCGATAATGATATGCATAATTCGTGATCCCATGAATAACACCTCTATTTCATGTATTCATTTTAGGGAGCTGTCTGAACGTGGAGTATTACTTTCCCTGTACTTTGTCTACTTTCGACCCATTCATGTGCTTTCCCTGCATCTTGAAGAGGAAAAGATTTCGTAGCTTTAATTTGTAAACTTCCATCGCGTAAATAACGGAAAACTTGATTCACAGTTTCTTGAAGCAATTCAGGACGTTTTTTCCGTGTAGTGCCAAAGCTGAAACCGAGTATAGAACGGCAACTTGCGTGTAAATCTTTCGTTTGAAAACTACCAACTTCTCCGCTAGCATTGCCGAAATGGACGAGACGACCGTAATAAGCAAGGCATTCTAAACTTCTTTCGGACACAGTACCAGAAATAGAATCTAAAACAATATTAACGCCTTCTCCGTTTGTAAGTTGATTTATCCTCTCTACAAAATCTTCATCTTGATGACAAATAACATAATCAGCGCCAGCATCTAAAGCAATTTTTCTTTTTGCTTCATTTCCAACAGTGCCGATAACTTTTTTAGCCCCTAATAGTTTTGCAAGTTGAATCGCTGTAGTACCAATTCCACCAGCAGCTGCATGGATTAGAACTGTTTCATCTTTTTGTAGTCTTGCAACATTTGCAAGTAAATTGTAGCTTGTAAAAGATACGATAGGGCAGGCAGCTGCAGCTTGAAAATCGACTTCATCAGGTAAAACGAAAGTAAGATTTTCGTTTGCGACAACGTATTCTGCGTAAGATCCGTTTTGAGGGAAAGCGATGACACGTTGTCCAGAATGAATATTTTTCACTTGAGAACCTACGTGTTCTACAATACCAGCTACATCTATACCTGGAATAAAAGGTAATGCTTTGTTTCCTTTTTTGCCATAGCGTGATTTAATATCGGCGAAATTAACACTAGTAGCAACAACACGAATTAAAACTTGATTGTCTGAAATAGCCGGCATCTCCACATCTGTATATTTCATCACTTCAGGACCACCGAACGAAGTTACAACGATAGCTTTCATATACATCCTCCTAAATTTGAATATATATATTATTTTAAATCTTTATTAGAAATTGGAAAATTATATAATTGTTATGCAGGGTTATAAGTGAAGCTTATGAAGTCATTGCATCATTATATTAATTTATTTGAAAAAACTTTGAAAGAAATCGAACGAAATATCGTTTTCTTGCCAATATATAGTGTAGGACAAAGGAGGGATGGTACATGAAGGGTGAAACAGTGTATTCAGATTTAATCCAATTAACTTTATCAGGCAATAAAGAAGCATATAGCGAATTGTATGATAAAACGATTCAAGAAATATATAAGACAGCACATTTTTTAATAGAAGACAAAGCAGATGTAGATGATGTCGTTCAAGAAATATACATACAGCTATATGAATCGCTTCGTAAATATGATAGCGAGAAGCCATTTAGACCTTGGCTAATTGGACTTGCGATTAAACAAATTCATTCTTATAGAAGAAAGAGGTGGATGCGACTACGAATTGTAAAAAAAGCAGAAGAGCAAAGAAAACCAGTACAAATTGATTTTTCTAGCGATGTTGTAAGTAAAATATCAAATCAAAAATTAATCGAACTCATTCATAAGTTACCGTATAAATTGAAACAAGTTATTATCTTAAGATACTTACACGATTACTCTCAAGAAGAAGTAGCACAAATATTACATATTCCAATCGGTACAGTGAAGTCTAGAATTCATGCGGCATTAAAGAAACTACGTCACAAAGAGCAAGTAGAAGAAATCTTTTTAGGAGAGGTAGGGAATGTGAAATGAGCTTAGATTGTAGAGTTAGAGAATCTATACAAGAAGAAGCGAAGGGGATTATTGCCCCGCCGGAGTTAAAAGAAAAAGTAATTGTTCAAATAAAAATGAAGAGCGGGGGAAGTAAAAGGAAGAAGCGCCTTATCGCAGGAGTGCTTACAGCCGCATTTTTAATCCCAACGACTGGTTTTGCTTACCAATCTATTATGGCGGATGGTATATACGGATCTTTTGAGAACTTAAAAAAACATGCCGGAGCTATAACATTAGAAGGATACATGCGTTTTAATGCAAAGTTATCACAAGCGAAAGACGAAATGGGTGCGAAGGAATATGAAGAGTTTACAAAAGAACTAAAGAAATTAACAAATGCAAAGCTTGAGTACGGGGATTCGAACGGTAATATTGATTATGATCAATTATCACCAGCTAAAAAAGAGGAAATGAAAAAGGTAGAAATGGAACTTCAGCCGTATTTTGATAAATTAAATGGCCATAAATCTAGTAAAGAAGTATTAACTTCAGAAGAGTATGAACAATATATGGAAGCGTTAATGTCATATCAAACTGTATTAGTAAAAGCGAAATCGAGTGGTGGGATAACAGTAGAAGAAGTACCTGAAGCGTATAAAGAAAGATTTATTAAAGCAGAACAGTTTATGGAGTATGTAGATGAAAAGGTGAGATAAGTAAAAAAGCTCATAGCTTAAGCTGTGAGCTTTTCTTATTGAAACGTAAATATATTAACCACCTATTCCTTTTGCTAGCAATAAGAAATATACAAATATTAGTAT
>NZ_JBFPJH010000127.1:0-8858 GCF_040838255.1 Bacillus sp. C30
AGTTTAAATTTGGAAGGAAGAATTTAAATGGAAGATATTTGCTTAAGGATTAAGGAATTACGAACTAAAAGAGGACTTACATTAAAAGATTTGAGTTCTAAAACTGAATTATCAGTTAGTTTTCTATCTCAGATAGAAAGAGGTACCACATCTTTAGCTATTAATTCTTTGAAAAAGATTGCTGAAGCATTTGAAGTAAATATTACCTATTTTTTTGAAACATCTAAAAAGGAGAAATATGTTGTAAGAAAAAGTGATCATAAACCATTTGAAATTAAAGGATTGGAATCAAAATACACAAGATTAAACGGTGAGTTTCCAAGTAGATCATTAGCGCCTTTTATTATTAAGGTATCTCCAAATCAAAAGAAAACTAAATCTTTTAATTATCAAGGTGAAGAATTTTATTACGTATTAAAAGGGGCAGTAGTATTCATGGTAGGAGAGGACGAGTTCTTACTTCGAGAGGGAGATTCAATTCATTTTCCTTCATCATTACCACACTACGGGGAAAATCTCTTAGATCAGGAAGCTGTCCTTCTTTGTTGTATAACTCCGGTCTTTTTTTAAAGGGTTTTATTAGGAATGGGGAGTGGATATAGGGTGCAGCCAATATTAGAAGTAAATAATGTCACAACTGCATTTTACACAGATAGAGGTTTAGTAAAGGCTGTTGAAAATATTTCGTTCACCGTGAATCCTGGTGAAACAGTCTGTATTGTGGGGGAATCGGGGAGTGGAAAAAGCGTCATGTCCCTTTCAGCCTTGAGATTAATTGATTATGAGAATGGTCAGGTTCTCAATGGTGAAATACTTTTTAATGGTGAAGATTTGTTGAAAAAAAATCGGGAGGAAATGCGTAGGGTCCGGGGAAGTCAGATTGCGATGATCTTTCAAGAACCTATGACGGCTCTAAATCCAGTATTTACAATTGGAAGGCAAATATCAGAAGCAATTAGGTTACATAACGATTGCTCAAAGGAACAAGCAATGATCAGGGCAAAAGAATTATTAACCTTAGTAGGAATTTCAGAGTCTGAAATTCGTTTGAAACAATATCCGCATGAATTATCTGGAGGAATGAGACAACGTGTTATGATTGCAATGGCCCTATCCTGCGATCCGAAGCTTTTAATAGCAGATGAACCAACCACTGCTTTGGACGTAACCATCCAAGCTCAAATTCTTAATTTATTAAAAGAGCTGAATGAAAAACGAAACATGGCGATAGTACTGATTACACATGATATTGGAGTTGCAGCTCAAATGGCTGATAAAATAGTCGTTATGTACGCTGGAAGAGTAATGGAAGAGGGGACAGTATATGAAATCTTTGATAAGCCCCAACACCCATACACCATTGGTCTCTTATCTTCTATCCCTACAATTGACGGAAACCGTAGTATTCGATTGCAGTCGATTCAGGGGAATATTCCAAGTTTAACAGAAATGCCTCAAGGATGCCGATTTAGCCCCCGGTGTATGTTTGCAACAGAGGAGTGTTTCACAGAAGAACCATTATTGCAATCTATAAATTCCCGAAAAATAGCATGCTGGAACCATGATAAAGTTAATTCTGATTTTTCATTAACCCATAGAAAAAAATAGGAATGTTAGGGGTGAGGATTTGGATAGTCATTTCGTTAAGGGAAATAATGTATTTATAAATAAACCAAACAACCCTTCTCTTATTGAAGTCCAAAATTTAAAGAAATATTTCCCTATTAAACAAGGTATTTTTAAAAAAATAATTGGGAATGTAAAAGCAGTCGATGATGTCTCCTTTCATATTAGACAAGGAGAAACGTTTGGACTAGTAGGCGAGTCTGGTTCAGGAAAATCAACTTTAGGTAGAAGTATTCTTCAATTGCAAAAACCTACAGAAGGAAAGGTGTTTTTCGAAGGTCAGGAGCTTATATCGCTTTCAAAACAAGAATTAAGAAAAGTCCGTCGTGAAATGCAAATTATTTTTCAGGATCCATTTGGTTCCTTAAATCCTCGACTTACTATTGGAGATATTATAGGAGAGATGTTTCGGGTCCATAAAATTACTAGTGGGAAAGAAAAGGATGAAAGGGTATGTGAATTATTGGAACTAGTTGGTATTGATCCGAATAGAAGGCATTTTTATCCTCATGAATTCTCTGGTGGTCAACGTCAAAGAGTTGGAATCGCACGAGCCATAGCGTTGAATCCAAAATTTATTTTAGCAGATGAGGCAGTATCCGCTCTGGATGTTTCTGTTCAAGCACAGGTGATTAATTTGCTGAAGAGTTTACAGGAAAATATGAATTTAACGTATTTATTTATCGCCCATGGGTTGAACGTTGTTCGTTATATTTCCAATCGAGTAGGTGTGATGTATTTAGGAAATCTAGTAGAAGTGGCAGAAACAGATGAATTATTTCAACATCCAGCCCATCCATATACAAATGCACTAATTTCAACAAATCCTATCCCGAATCCTTATAAAAGGAACGAACAAATTATATTAAAAGGTGAAATTCCGTCTCCAGCAAATCCACCATCAGGATGTAAATTTCATACAAGATGCCCGATTGCAGTAGAAAGATGTAAAGTAGATATTCCAAAATTAAAAGAAGTTGCACCTGAACACCAAGTAGCCTGTCATTTTCCATTATAAACCTTTAATGAGGGTTATAAATTTTGTCTATTTTTAAATGACAGAATTTTTAAATAATAAAGACTTAGGAGGAATTAAAATGTCTGAAACAGTACAAAAAGCAGGTACAAAAAAGAAGCCATACAACGGTTACAAATCTTTTGATTATCTTCAATCGGGTGTTGACTACAAGTCTTATAAATTAGCAAAGGAAATTGGCCGAGTAGAACCATTTAATTATCCTGTAACTGAGGAACAAGAGAAAGAAGTTCAAACTATTCTTGAAGAGGATATGATCATTTCTCTACATGAGCATACTTTTATTTGTCCTGAAAATGTTCAAGAGATTTTCGAGTTTCGTCGTCAGGGAAGAGATTGGACTGGATATGAAGGACTAAGTGTTTCTGGATTAGACGTTGTATTTGAGAATTATATGGATGGTACGGCTTTTATTACTTCGAATGCAGGTTGGAAATGGAATGATGTTATTCATGATTTAGGAATCAGATACAGTGATTTTGCCCACCAAGATTTAGTTATTCGTGCAGAATCAATTGAAGATTTGTATAGAGCGAAAAAAGAAGGGAAAGTTGCATTTGTTACATCTATCGAATCAGCGACTCAAATAGAAAATGAAATCGATAGGGTAGACGTTCTATACGGATTAGGTGTTCGTGTAATGGGAATTGCTTATTCAGAAGCAAATGCATTAGGTTCTGGTTTACGTGAAAAGAACGATTCAGGATTATCAGTTTTTGGTCATAAGGTAGTCAAAAGAATGAACCAACTTGGTATGACGATTGATGTATCCCACTGCGGGGATAAAACAGCTGCAGATGTTATTGAAGCAAGTGAAAAGCCTATCTTTATTACTCATGTTGGTGCAAGAGCTCTATGGAATACTAACCGAATGAAACCAGATTACATCTTTGAAGCTTGTGCAGCAAAAAGGGGAGTCATTGGAATTGAAGCTGCTCCACATACTACACTGACTCAAAAGTACCCGGATCACTCAATTGAATCAGTTATGGAACATTTCGAGCATGTAGTGAACTTAGTCGGAATCGACCATGTTGCTTTTGGTTTGGATACTCTTTTCGGAGATCATGTCGGAATACATCATGCGTTTGCAAATCAGTTATCCATTCATGATGCACACAAAGGTCCGGAATTTGAAGAAGTTAGTTATGTAAAAGGTCTAGAAAATCCTTCAGAGGCTTATCCAAACGTTGTCAGATGGTTAGTTAAAAAAGGATATAGTCGCGAAGATATTTCCAAAGTCATGGGAGGAAACGTGATTAGGGTCTTAAAGGAAACTTGGGTGAAATAATTATAGAGGGGGGAAGTGTAATGCGTCCCAAAGGACTAAAAATACTAGGGGTAATCACGTTAGTAACGGTGTTATTATTTTCAGTTGGTTGTACTGCAAATAATAATAAGGCATCAACTAATTCAAAGAAGGGTGGAACTGCCACTATTCCAATTGTGGGGGATCCTATCTTTAATCCATGGCACCCAAATGCTTATGCAGAATCAAACCTTGTAAATCGTGTTATTTTTTCAGGTTTGACAAAACCAGGGAAAGATTTAGCGCCTGCTCCAAATCTAGCAACAAAATGGGAAGTTTCTGATGATGGGCTTGTATGGACATTTAAGCTTCGAGAAGGCGTGAAATGGCATGACGGTAAGCCGTTTAGTGCAGAGGATGTATCTTTTACTTTTAATGACGTTGTCTTAAATAAATCATTAGGTTCAAATGGTGCTTCTAACTATAAATCATTAGACCATGTTGAAGTGAAGGATGACTTAACAGTAGAGTTTCATTTGAAAACACCTTGGGCTGCATTGCCTGCTTATCTAGGTTTCAACTCCGAAATTCTTCCAAAACATGTATTAGAAGGAAGGGATCCCTTTGATTTAACTTCTTTCAACAAAGAAAAGCCAATTGGTACGGGTCCATTTAAAATTGGTAAATACATTTCTGGTCAAAGTATAGAATTGGTGCCAAATACAGACTTTTTTGAAGGAGCTCCAAAACTAGATAAGGTAGTATATAAGATCTTGGCTGATCCCAATACTCATATCGCTCAAGCTCTAAGCAATGAATTAGATGTTTTTGTATTAGAAGATAAGAATTCCCTTGATCGAATCAAGCAGGCTAAGAATCTAACTGTAATGCCTTCTGATACCACAAAATATTTTTGGATCTCTTTAAATCAAAAAAATGAGCTTTTCCAAGATGTAAAGGTTCGTCAAGCGTTTATGCATGCAATTGATCGTAAGGCGATCATTGATACTGTTTTAAAAGGATATGGAAAGATTGCTGATGCAGCAATTTCGCCGAATCTAAAAAACTACTATACAGATGAAGTTACAAAATATGATTATGATCCTAAAAAGGCAAAAGAATTACTCGAAAAAGCGGGCTGGAAAGATTCTGATGGAGACGGAATTCTTGATAAAGATGGTAAGCCATTTAAATTCACCTTTGAAGTAGCTGTACAGGGTGACTTAGAACCTATTGCACAGATGGTTCAACAATATCTAAAAGATATAGGATTAGATGTAAAGTTAAGCACTATGGAATGGAATGCAATGATTGAGAAGCACATTATTAAACGTGATTATGAAATGATTCTCAACTGGTGGGCATATCCAAATGACCCTGATGTTTTTGCTCAGTATCATTCTACTAATGCAGGAAAAGGTAACAACATTCCTGGCTATCAGGACCCTAGGTTGGATGAATTATTAGTTGCGGGACAAAAAACAAATGATCCGGAAGAACGCGCGAAGGTGTATAAAGAGGTACAACAGTATATGTCTGACACTTTACCATATCTATATTTATGGTATCCACAAGAAATACAGGTTCGTAATAATAAGTTAAAGGGAGTACCGGATATGTATTTCGGAGGAGCATTACACTACATCAATGAGTGGTGGGTAGAAAAATAGTCATCTGATTGTCGATCACCATTGATAGGTGATCGACAAATTTTTAAATAATAGAACTGATATGAGTTTCATAATATTAGTTCTAGCCAAAAGGGGGAAGGAGAAATGATCAATTTTGTCATCAATCGACTTTGGCAAAGTATTATCCTAGTCTTTATAGTCACAGTTTTGACATTCTTCCTAATAAATCTGGCACCGGGTGGACCATCTTCATTAATGCGGATGGATGCAACAGCGGAAGAACGGGAAGCTTTAATTGAGAGAATGGGGCTAGATAAACCGGTCATTATTAGATATGGAGAATGGGTTGGAGACACGATACAGGGGGATTTTGGTGTTTCGCTTACAAGTGGGCAACCAGTTATTCAAAGGGTGTCTGAGCGCTTTCCACATACATTGGAGCTGGCAGTATATACCTTAATATTTTCAATTGTAGTAGGTATTATTTTGGGTATTATTTCTGCAATTCGACGTAATAGTGTCAGTGACTATTCGATAAATTTCTTTAGTGCCATTGGTTTATCTATTCCTTCATTTTGGTTGGCGATAATGTTAATGTATTTGTTTTCTGTTGTTCTACAATGGCTTCCATCCTCTGGTGTGGGATCAGGAAACATTATAGAACGGTTTAAATATTTACTTATGCCCGTGTTAATACTCTCAACGACCACACTTCCAACTATTGTTCGATTTACAAGATCTTCTATGTTGGAGGTTATATCGCAAAATTATGTTCGTACCGCTCGTGCAAAAGGGGCAAAAGAACTAACTGTTATTTACTGGCATGCACTGAGGAATGCACTGATACCTGTTGTTACTATCATTGGGGTGTTGATACCACGTTTACTAGGGGGAGCCGTGATTACAGAAACTGTCTTTGGCTGGCCAGGCATGGGAAGATTGATTGTCGAAGCCGCTCAAGGAAGAGATTATAACTTAGTGATGGGTGTAACTGTTATTGTGACTGTTATTGTTATTCTATCAAATTTTATAGTAGATATTATTTATTCAAGGATTGATCCACGAGTGAAAAATATTTAAGTGAGTTTGAGGTGATCCAATGTCCACAGTTCAAATAGAAAAATCAATTGAGGAGATTAAAAATGTCAGAACAGTAAAACCGAAAAATAGAAGTGTTTTTTCAAGACTGGTAAGAAACAAGGTTGCCTTAATTTCACTGATTTTTTTAGTACTCGTTCATATTGTTGCTTTTTTAGGGCCTATTTTCTGGAGTCTAAACCCTGAAAAAATTGATCCAACTAATACACTGGCTAGTTGGACTGTCCAACATCCTTTAGGCACGGATGATCTTGGTCGGGATGTACTTAGTAGGATGCTACATGGAGGAAGAATAACTTTACTGGTTGGTTTTGTCTCGATGTTATTTACCATTTTCTTAGGCGGGATGGTTGGGGCGTTTGCCGGTTATTTTGGAGGGTGGCTAGAATCCATCCTTATGAGGTTAACGGAAGCTATGATGGCGATTCCGAATTTTTTTCTTGCACTTGTTGCATTAACAGTTTTAGGGAAGAGTCCAATGATGATTATTGTAGTCATAGCTGTTACATCATGGATGGAGATCGCAAGAATTGTATACGGTGAAACAATGAAATGGAAAGAGCAGGAGTTTGTAGAAGCGTCAATTGCTTCTGGAGCATCGTCACTTCGGACTTTATTTGGCCATGTTATTCCACAGATTATTCCAACTATTATTGTTGCCAGTACTCTTGGGATTGCATGGTCTATCTTAACAGAAAGCGCAATCAGTTATTTAGGATTAGGTATTCAGCCGCCAACACCAACATGGGGAAATATGCTACAAAATGCTCAACAATATATATGGACTTCCCCAATTTTAGGTGTATTACCGGGTATGGCAATCACGCTCGTAGTATTGGCCTATAACTTTTTGGGTGACGGTTTACGAGATGCATTAGATCCTAAACATATTAAGAAATCAAATTAATCCATATGGGAGGGGAAATGTATTGCTCGCTGAAATTAATGGATGCGATCTGTATTATGAGGTTCATGGAAAAGAAAGTGGTCAGCCCATCTTTTTTATTCATGGAGGACCAGGTTTAGGGGATTGCCGAGCCGATGCAGATACATTTACACAGCTTGGGGATCAGTATAAGCTAGTGTTTTTTGATATGAGGGGCTCGGGGCGCTCGGAAGACAAGGATCCATATACTCATAAACAATGGACAGAAGATATTGATAAATTAAGAGAACATTTAGGGCTTAATCAAATTACTATCCATGGTTCTTCTTACGGGGGATTTATCGCTCTTGAGTATGTTCTAAGATATCCTCAAAATGTTTCACATGTACTGTTAAATGTGACTGCTGCAAGTAATGAACATCATTATTTGGCCATCGAGAATGCATTAAATAGTCACCTACCGAGAATTAATCATGGTATGCTAAAACGTCTTTTCAATGGGGAAGTTGCTTCTAATGAAGAGTTTAAAGAGATGTATTCTGCAATTCTTCCATTATATTCCGTTAACTTTGATCCAGTTGTGGCACAAAAAAAGGTGGATTCAATTTTTTTTCACTATGCAACTCATAATGCTGCTTTTCATGAAAACTTGGCGCAGTTCGATGTTAGGGATAGATTGAAAGAAATTAAAACACCAGTTTTAGTAACCGGAGGACAGTTAGATTGGATTACCCCTGCTATATATTCTGAAGAAATAGCAAAAGATATATCAGGAGCCAAATTATTTATTTTCGAAGAAAATGGTCATTCAGTAATCAGAGAAAAAAGTGAACAATATATCAGCATTTTAAGAAATTTCTTAAATGAACAAAACGTTAAGGGGGAGATAAAAAATGTACACAATAATTAATGGTTGCCAAGTTTATTATGAAGTTCATGGGAAGGAAGATGGGGAAGCAATCTTTTTTGTACATGGTGGTCCTGGAATGAGTGATTGTCGCGGAGATATCGCTGCTTTCGCTTCATTAGGCGATGAGTATAAACTTGTATTTATGGATATGAGGGGATCAGGAAGATCAGAGGGTAAACCTCCTTTTACTCATGAACAATGGACAGAGGATATAGATGAACTACGAAAGCAGTTAGGCCTTTCAAAAATAAAAATGTTGGGTGGATCTTATGGTGGTTTCCTTACGTTAGAGTACGCAATTCGCTATCCCAAAAATATTACCCATATTATACTGAGAGACACAGCACCAAATAATAACTATAATGATCTTTCTACTGAAAAAGCATTAACTAGTCAACTACCTGGAATAAATGAAGAGATGC
>NZ_JBFPJH010000128.1:0-8839 GCF_040838255.1 Bacillus sp. C30
AGCAACAGTATGCCACAAAATGTAAGCAAACTGTTGCGGAGGAACCCTTACGTACGGTAAAATGGGGTACATAAGAGTTACAGCAAGTGTTTGCCTAGTGTGATTAGGCGGACGGTTAATAAAGTGGTGACACACCTTATTAACACGCTGTGCTCTTTTATTTTTTATTGGTTTTATTTTGGATTTTTTCGGTAACAAATTGGTCACAAACAACCAGAAATATGTTGCCATTTATAAATTTAGATAAAGCACAAAACTGCGTAATATAGCCGTTTTGTGCTTTTTTTTGAACATAAAGTTTGACACGTGAACGATTACTCGGATCATTATCCAGTAGAGGCGACTATTTCTATGAAGTAGAGTAGCCTTGAAAAAGTTTCTTCGTAAAGAAGAAACTTTTTTTATTTGAAAACAGGAAAATCATTCTTTCTTTCCAATATGTATAAGACATATATAGAAGAGGAGAGAAAACTGTGGATAGAGGAATTTTTAAGGAAGTTCCATTACCGTGTGCATTTTTAGATGAAGTGGCTTTAGAGAGGAACATTCAATCGATTATAGAGTTAAGTGGAGATAAGAAGATTCGTATAGCGAGTAAATCATTACGCTCTGTTCCAATTATGAAAAAGATTTTGGCTGCAAATAATCGCTTTCAAGGTATTATGTGTTTTTCTCCTAGAGAAGCTTTGTTTTTAATTGAACAAGGATTTAATGATTTATTGCTCGGATATCCTGTTTATGATGAAAGAGCTTTACATGAAATTAGTTTGCTGACAAAGCAAGGGCACATTATAACTTGTATGGTGGATTGTGAAGACCATATTACTTATTTAGAAAAAATTGCTGAGAAGTCTAAAGGGTGTTTTCGCGTTTGTTTGGATATTGATATGAGTAGTCGTTTTTTGAAATTTCATTTTGGTGTAAAAAGATCCCCGGTAAAAGATGTGCAGAGCGCTTTGAAAATAGTAGAAAAGGTGAAGGGCTCATCATATTTAATACTAGATGGTGTAATGGGATATGAAGCTCAAATTGCCGGGGTGGGGGATCATATACCGAATCAATGGATGAAAAGTAAAGCTGTTTCGTATTTAAAGAAGAAATCAGTGTTAGAGGTTAAAGAAAGAAGAGAACGTATCGTAAAAGAAATACAAAACCTTGGTATTGAACTAAGATTTGTAAATGGGGGAGGAACAGGAAGTATAAAAACAACTGAGCAAGATAACGCAGTTACGGAGATTACTGTAGGATCCGCCTTTTACTCTCCTAAACTGTTTGACTATTATAAAGAAGTGAAATTTCAGCCAGCTGCCGGATATATTGCCTCAGGTGCAGTTGGTAAAGATAAAGAGCCTGAGGTTTGGCGACCGGGTGGTGCAAAACTATTAGCTTTAGAAGGTGCTGGTGAAGTGCAAACGCCAATTTTTTATGACGGTGAGGAACGAGTAGCGATAGGAGATTCTATCTTGTTTCGTCATAGTAAAGCTGGAGAGTTATGTGAGCGTTTTCCTGTTTTGTATCGCATTAAACAAGGGGAAATCGTTGGAGAGTATTCAACATATCGGGGGGATGGACAATGCTTTCTATAAAGGGACAAAAATGGAGAAATTGGACAGGGAATGTAGAAGGAACGCCGCATTATACGATGTATCCAAAAAGTATACAAGATGTAGTAGAAGTTGTGGGGCTTGCACGAAAAAAAGGAAAGAAAATTCGTGTTGTCGGTTCAGGGCATTCGTTTACACCTCTTGTGCAAACGGAAGAAATTTTAGTTTCTTTAGATGAATTGAAGGGCATTGTGAATATTGATGCAGAGAAGAAGACTGTTGAAGTGTGGGCGGGAACAAAGCTACATGATTTAGGGAAGTTACTTCAGGAAAAAGGTTATGCGCAAGAAAATTTAGGAGATATTGATTCACAATCTATTGCAGGAGCGATTAGTACGGGGACTCATGGGACGGGTGTTACATTTGGGAGTTTATCAACGCAAGTTATAGAGATCACGGCAGTTTTATCAACAGGTGAGAGTATAGTTTGTTCAGAAACCGAGAACGCCGAATATTGGAAAGCATTTCAGTTGTCGCTTGGAATGCTAGGTATCATTGTAAAGATAAAATTGAAGGTTATCCCAGCGTATTCGCTTGTTTATGAAAGTGAAAAACAATCATTGTCTACTGTAATGAACAAACTAGAAGAATATAAGAAGAATCGTCATTTTGAATTTTTCGTTTTTCCTTATTCAGATGAAGTGCAAGTGAAATTTACAAACGAAACAACGAGTAAAGAAAGTGATTTGAAATGGCATAAACTAAAGGTGGAGTTACTTGAAAATAGGATGTTCTCTTTATTATCTAAAGGGTGTAAATGGTTTCCTTCTATAAGTAAAGGAGTAAGCCGATTATCAGCTAAGGCTGTACCGAACACGAAAATAATTGGACCAAGCTATGAAGTGTTCGCTACATCACGTACAGTTCCATTTTATGAAATGGAGTACAGTGTCCCTTCAAAGTATATGAGGGCTGTTGTAGAAGAAATTTCAAATCTTATTGAAAAGAAAAAGTATAAGGTGCACTTCCCGATTGAATGCCGCTACGTGAGAGGTGATGATATATGGCTCAGTCCAGCATATGGAAGAGATTCAGCGTATATAGCTGTTCATATGTATAAAGGTATGAAGTATGCCGCTTATTTTGGTGAAGTGGAGAAAATTTTTCTAAAGTATGAAGGGCGCCCACATTGGGGGAAAATGCATACGTTAACGTACGAAAAATTGCAAAATATATATCCAGAATTGCATTCGTTTCTAAAAGTGAGGAAGTCACTAGATGAAACAGGAATATTTTTAAGCCCTTATACAGAAAAGTTATTTACGATTATGAAAAAAAGCTGACAAATTAGTATTTGTCAGCTTTTTTAAGTGTAATTGCATTTCTTGTATGACTAATACGCTCGTAAAATAGTAATTTAGCACTGCTAAATACATGTAATAAAACATGAATAATAAATAGCCCGTTAATTACAAATTGGAATAACAGTATAACTAGTAATACTAAAGGCTCTGTATGATTTAAAATAGAGCTACTAGAAAGAATGTAATTGATTCCACCTAAAATGAAATAGAATATACCGTAACGAATGAATAATTCTTTTAGTGTAATACGCTCTGCTTGTCCTTTAATGTAAATACGAAGCAACGCTTTCCCTATTGTTCTTCCATTTGTAAAATATGGGATGATAATAAAGTAAATTAAGATTGAACATGTAATGAAAAGGAGTTCGTATACATTTGTATAAGATTGGATGTTAGAAATAAATAGTGAGTTTCCTTTGTTTTTAATGAAAGGTACAACGATAGATAAGAAAATCCAATCAATTTGCATAGCGAGGAGACGACGAACGAATCCGACTGGTTTCGTTTCCAAATCAATATGACTATCTAATTCGCTTGTTTTTGGCAGGAAGTACGTAAATATTGGTGCAATGATAAAACCGATTACGCCGCCTAATGTGTTTAAAAACAGATCGTCGATATCGAATAAGCGATATGCACAATTATAAATACCATATAATCCAGTTACTTGTGTTAATTCAAAGAACAGTGAAAGGCAAAAAGAAATGCACACTGTTTGGAAGAAACTACGTCGGAAATAATAACGTAAGTAAATACCGAATGGAACGGTTAATAGAACGTTAAAAGCAACTTGTAAAAATGCAGATTCTTTTAATAACAAGAAATAAGTAGTAGGTTTCGTTAAAATTGCCGATGTATGATTACTAATCTCTTGTATGAAATAAAATGGTGAGAGTTGCATATGCTGTGTATTAGCGGGTTGTAGGCTACAAGTATCATACATTTGTGGTAACGGCAAAATAACAAGAAAATAGGCATTTAATAAGTAAAGTAATAATGAGTATAAAATAAATGAGCGCCATTTATTTAAATAACCGTATTTTCGATAATTAAATATTAAAAAAGGAATTAATAGAAACATTGCTAAAATAGGAAATAAAATAAAAGCTGTTTTTACTGGAAATAAATATGCAGTCAAAATGAAGCTCCTTTCAATGAAATTTCGTTTATCATTATAGCGCTTAAAAGAATGTAAAACAAAGTTGAAATAGCTCGAAATAGAAAAAATTACAAATTTAAAATAGATTAATTTATAATAAGTTTAATGTAAAGATATTATGATTATGCAAGTTGAAAGAGGGTACATGATATGCAATATGAGCTTTTTTCGGTAAGCGGGGATCATATTACAACTTTTGAAAGCACATGGCGTTTTCAAGAGGGGGAACAGATTTTTGTTCATGATGATAATACAAAACGAAATTTTATTATTATTCGCTTAACACATGATTTATTTCAAAAAAACACACATGTTATTCGCTTGTATTGTCAGGAAAAGAAAGTTTATGCATATGGAAAAACCACTTACTGTATGAGGGCAGTAAGTGGTTTTTTATCCCGCTATTTGTGGGCAGTAAAACTCTCACCTCAAAATTCAGGTGGAGCAAAGAAGTTAGGTGGGAGCCCTGCTGCCCGTAAAATCCCAATTGGTGAGGGCTAATAATCAGGGGGGATGAACAAACCCCCTGATTAAAGTTTCATTTTATAAGAAAATGATAGTTAGCACACCTACGATAATACAGTAGAAAGAGAAGTATTTTAAATTTCCTTTTGCCATAATGTTCATAAACCATTTTAATGAAATATATGTCATGACAAATGTTGCGATGAAAGCAACAATATAAGGTACAAATAATGTATCTAAATTTGGATCGTTTGCAATGTCTGTAATACTTAACAATAAACCACCTAAGCTAACAGGAATGTATAGTAAGAATGAGAAGCGAAGAGCTGTTTCTTGCTTCATACCAAGTAACATTGCTGCCACGATTGTAGCACCTGATCTGCTTATACCAGGAATTAGTGCGCAAGCTTGTGCTAGACCAATAATGATTGCATCTTTCATAGAAAGGTCGCCATCATTTTTACGCCCACGCAAGTTTCGAATAATCCAAAGGCCGATAGCAGTAATAAGAAGGGAAATCCCAACCATTTTAACACCTTTTAAATATTGGTCGATATAATCTTTAAATAAAACTCCAATTACACCTGCTGGAATGGTTGCAATAACAAGGTAAATAATAAAGAAGAAATCTGATTTTGCGTCTTCTGCTCTTGTAAATATATAAGATAGACCATTCTTCGTTAGACGAATTAAATCATTTCTATAAATAAGTAATACAGCTAATAATGAAGCTGAATTAACAAGTAGTTCGAAGCTAAACCCTTCTATTTTTAGTCCTAGCAAATGCTGTGCTAAAACGAGGTGACCGCTTGAAGAAATCGGAATTGGCTCTGTTAGCCCTTGGAACAGACCAAGAATTAAATATTTTAAAATGTAGTAAAATTGTTCCATAATAACCTCCTTGTTTATTAGTCGAAAGAAACAACTTTTCCATTATAGCAAAAGAGAGGATGAATATTGAGAAGAAATAAATATTCGAAATATAATAAAAATCCCTTATACCGGTATAAGGGATTTTTATTATTAATGAGAAGCTACTGTTTCTTGAAGACTTTTTGATAATTGAACATCGACTTTTTCAGCATCATGAATGTGATTCATAATAGTAGTATTTAATTTTTGGAACATTTGCTGTGTATTTGCAAAATCTCGTAATATATCATCATTACAAGATTTTTGGTTTTCGATAGCTTTAATAACATTTGTAGCGCCACTTTGTAATGTTTGAATCATTATTAAAATATTTTCAATTCTAGCGTTAGTATCGGCGCTCATTTCTACACCTTCATCAACTAAATGTAAATTATCTTTTGTATTTTCGTACGCTTTTTCAATTTCCTCTTGGATTTTTTTCGTTAAATTGCCAATGTTTTTTGTACTCTCCGCTGTGCTTTCTGCTAGTTTTCTTACTTCATTGGCAACAACAGCGAATCCTTTTCCATGCTCTCCAGCACGTGCAGCTTCAATACTTGCATTTAACGCTAATAAATTTGTTTGCGCAGCAATGTTTTGAATTACTTCTACGATTTGCTCGATTTCTTTTGAGCGTTCACTTAAGTGATTCATACTATTAGACGTGCGCTGAGATTGTTCACCTAATTTATTAATTACAATAAGTAAACGGTGAACAGATTCTTTTCCTTCATTAGAGCAATCGATAATTTCTTCAATAGACTGAATTAAGCTTTGTTCTTTTTGTAACATTTCACTATTTAATTCATTGGAATGTGTCGTACGTGTTGAAACATTTTCAAAACATGAGTTTAAATGTTGAATTAAATTTTGGAGTGTATGGTGCTGGTTAGTTACAAGTTGATGCTCTTGAACAACGCTTTGTACACGGTCGTGGATAGAAGAAATAGTCTCTTGGCTTTCAATATCTTTTTGTTTTAATTCTGTTTCTAGCTCTTGTATACGATTTTCTAATTGATCAATTTTATGTTGGAGTGCTTTCTTTTGAGTAAACATGTATTTATCTCAACCGCCTTTAGAAGTTATATTTTCTCTATATTTGGATTTTAGCATCTTTTATAATTTTTAAATATAGGAATTGTTAAATATTTAAGAATCTATTACAGTTTATTCGCAATTCCCTTTTTTTTGTCATGAAAAATAAACTGTATTTAATGGTCCTGTAAACAAACTGTAAAATAAATCATGTATAACTGTATAAGAAGGGAGTCGGATTATGAACTATTTTAAGCGAATCAGTAGTCTAGTATTAGCAGGAATGATTGTTCTTTCTAGTACAGTCGCTGTAAAAGCAGAGTCAAACGACGAGAAACTTAACAACATGCAACAGCAATTGCAGCAAAACGATGCAGATATGCAGAAGAAAGAGCAAGAGAAGCAAGCTGTTAGTAAAGAAATTCAAGGTATCGAAAATGAACTACATAATTTAAATAATACAATTGCAAAAAATAAAGAGGATCAAGCTGCTATTCAACATAAAATCGATGAAACACATAAGCAGATTGAACAAAAAAAAGCAGATATTATCGTTTTAGAAGATAAAGTCCTTGCTCGTAAGGATATTATGAAAAAACGTATGGTTTCTGTTCAAAATAGCTCAAATACGAGTTTAGTAGTAGAAGTTGTTGTAGAATCAAAAAACTTTGCAGATTTCATACAACGTATGAATGCAGTTACTACTATTCTAGAAGCAGATAAAGAAATTTTACGTCTACAAGAACAAGATCTTCGTCAAATTGAAGAAGATAAAAAAGCAATTGACGAAAAAGAAGCATCTTTAGTAGTAGATAAGCAAAAATTAGCAAAAGCACAAGCGGATTTGCAAGATAACTTGAAAAAACGTCAAGATAACTTACAAACGGTTCAGGCTAAATATAATCAGATTGCAAGCCAACTTAATTTAGCAGCGGAAGAGAAAGCAAAAGTTGAAGCAAATATGAAAGCAGTACAAGAAACAATTGCTCGTGAACAAGAAGCAGCAAGAATTGCAGCAGAAGAGCGCGCAAAAGCTGAAGCAGCTGCAAAGGCTGAGCAAGAAGAGTTGGCAAAAGCGAAGGCAGCAGCAGCTAAGCAAAAAGAAGAACAGGCAGCTAAGCCGGCAGAGCCTGTAGCTAAAGATACAACACCAGCTAAGCCGGATCCAAAACCAGCTCAAGGTGGAAAAGAATTTTATGTAACAGCAACTGCTTATACAGCTGATCCATCTGAAAATGGCTATAAACCGGGTGAAACTGTAAAGTCTAAGTTAGGACATAATTTGACTGCAAATCCAAACATGAAACTAATTGCTGTAGATCCAGCTGTGATTCCATTAGGTTCTACTGTATATGTGGAAAATTATGGTACGGCGATTGCTGGAGATACTGGTAGTGCGATTAAAGGTCATATAATTGATTTATTAATGCCAGATTCAGCTACAGCTAATAATTGGGGCAGAAGAAGTGTTAAAGTTACAATTTTAAACTAAAACGAAATCCAACTTTACAATACGTAGGGTTGGATTTTTTTGTAAAAATAATGTTAAGTTGAGTTTACATTTTGTTAAGAGTAGCATACAATAATGGTAAGAGGTGGTAAAATTGACCATTTTAAACAGGGTGAAGGAATTAAGAGCTCGCTTTAATTTTTCACAAAGTGTATTAGCAGAAAAGGTTGGGGTGACGAGACAAACGATCGCTGCAATTGAAAAAGGGGATTATGTTCCTTCATTGTTACTAGCGTTGACGATTTGTGATGTATTCGAGTTAAAGATGGAAGATGTGTTTGTTTTAAATAAGGAGGGGGAAGAGGATGAATAGAATTGGTTTTTCTTATATCGTAAACGTGCTTTATACTGCGCTAGCCTGCTGGACATTTGTTGAATTTTATAGTGTTATTACAGAGTTAGCAGATATAATTAAAAACGAGAAGTTCTCATTTGAAGTATGGTTTAATGGAGTACCATTCATTTTATTATTTATTGGAGCTATTATAGTTACAATTTTTTATAGAATTCAAAAGAAAAAATACAAGAATTTATCTTTTTGGATGTATCCATTATTATTTCCACTAGAAGATGAACGTGAAAAAGCGATTACGGATAAAGCCTGTCGAACAACTTTTGTTTCGTTATGGTATGTGTTACCTTGTGCAGTCGGATTTTTAACTTTTTCGCCTATTATTAATGACTATCTTCCTGAGTACCCACTGTATATTATATTCTCTATTTTCTTTATTCAAATGACGGTCTTTCACGTATCCCTATACAGAAATAAGTTAGTTTAAAAGAAACCTTCTTGCATAAGCAAGAAGGTTTCTTTTCAGCTTATACTTGTACATACAGCAATATTATCTTA
>NZ_JBFPJH010000010.1:0-39753 GCF_040838255.1 Bacillus sp. C30
TAGATAATGATGTATCGCAAAAAGAAGAGTCTAATGAAGATTCTTCTTTTTATTTATGAGAAAGGATATGTAACAAGAAGAGAAAAACATTAGTAAACAAACGCCATACTAATTGAAATTTTGTAAAATACAATAAAAAATGAGAATTTGAGGTAGGCTTGTCAATAACGTGAGACTATGGCAGTATAAAGAAATGCTATACAAATTTTATTTATCGACATGTAAAAATTCGATTTGATTTTTACGTATAAATAATGAACGGAGGAAATGAATTTATGGCTACTTTACCAAATTGTCCAAAATGTAATTCAGAATATACGTATGAGGATGGCGCTCTTTTCGTATGTCCAGAATGTGCCCATGAGTGGGGTCAAGAAGCGGAAGCTGAAAGTAATGATGGTGCAAAAGTTGTAAAAGATGCGAACGGAAACGTTCTTCAAGATGGCGATGCTGTTACTGTAATTAAAGATTTAAAAGTAAAAGGAACTTCTTCAGTTGTAAAGATTGGTACGAAAGTAAAGAGTATCCGTCTAGTTGAGGGAGATCACGATATTGATTGTAAAATCGATGGTTTCGGAGCTATGAAGTTAAAATCACAGTTCGTTAAGAAAGCGTAAGATTAGCAAAGAAAAAAGACGCTCTGTAAGTAACTTACAGAGCGTTTTTTTTATGATTGTACTTCAACTTCTTTCAACTGGCACCGCTTATTAAAGAACGTTTTATACCCAAGCTGTAAGAAGATAATAACAGAGAAAGCTGTACTTCCAGAAATGCCAAGTATAATCGCAATTTGATATTGGATAGCTGTAAATGGTGATACACCGGATAAAATTTGTCCTGTCATCATGCCTGGAAGACTTATAATTCCCATTCCGACCATGGAATTAATTGTTGGTAAAATAGCAGAATCGAAAGCGTCCCGTATGAGCGGAGCAGCTGCTTGTTTTGGAGTTGCGCCAAGCATAAGTGCACCTTCAATATGGTCTCTTTGTGATTTCATACTGTTTAAAAAGGTGTTTGCCCCGAGGCAAATACCTGTCATAGCATTACCGATTAGCATGCCGGCAATAGGAACGATATATTGCGGAGCATACCAAGGATCGTGTCCGATAATGACAAAGATAAATAGTAGAAGAGGACCAATTGATCCAGCGATCATGGAGAGGGCGGCTACTCGTTTTAATTCTTTTGACATAGGAAGGTTTATTCGTTTATAAATGTTAAAAATCGCAAATGTAGTAATAGAAGTAATGAGAGCTATTGTATAAAACGGATTACTATTTTCAAATATGTATGTAAGAACATATGCGACTAGTACGAGCTGAATTGTCATACGTAATGTAGCAATTGTAATTTGTTTCTCACGCGGTATTCCTTTTAATTTCACAAGCCCGATTAAAATAAGGATGAAAATATATGCAGCTGCAAGTTGCCAAATTTGTAGTTCAATAACGCCCTTCAATTGATAGCACTTCCTTTCTAGTTGCACCGTTTGTTTTACTAATTTCAATAATATCGTCTGCGATTTCTTCTGGAAGTTGTTGCGAGTGCGTGATGAAGATAACTGTTTTTTTCTTTTCTCTTGCCAGTAGAGTGAATTGTTTCATAACGCGGCGTTCTGTGTCACCATCTAGTGCCGAAGTTGGTTCATCTAATAAATAGACGGGCGGATCCATTAGTATAATACGAGCGAAAGCAAGTCTTTGTTTTTCACCGCCTGATAAAGAAGAGGCGTTATCTTCTAATTTTTTATCTAGGCTAACAGTCGTTAATGCGCCTTGCAGGGCGTCGTCATTTGGAAATGGCTTTTCAGAAAATCTAAGTCCCATTAATAAATTATCTTTAATTGTTCCATCAAAAATAGGCGGAGTTTGTCCGAGCATGACAACTTCACGGCGTAATTGAATGGGAGGATAATCTAAAATAGATTTTCCGTTATACTCAATTGTGCCAGATGTTGGTGATTGTAAATCGTTTAACATGCGAAGTAATGTGCTTTTACCACTACCACTTTCACCGATAATACAAGTTGTTTTTTCTTTTTGAATCTGTAAATAAGGAATGTGTAGAATATCTTTATATGTGATGTCTTTTAATATAAACATAAATTGCTCCTTTCTGATTCTAGTTATATCGTATCAAAAAGAGAGAAAAATAGAAAAATAAAGTCTCTTTAGAAGGAACATCTTTTTTCTTTGTTTTAAAACTTTGCGCGTGGCAGGAAAAGTCACTGACGGATCCTATACATAGCCAGTCCCTCTCGACCATTTAAAAAAATGCTTTTCTGTCGGTTTTTCATAGAATGACTGAGTAGTTACAAAAAATGAATAGAAAAAGGCTGTCTACATAGTAGACAGCCTTTAAAGTATTAACCGTTATGATATTTGTACATCCAAAGAAGACCGGATTTTAATAATCTCGGTACACGTCCCATTAATGGTTGGTTTGCTAGTAAACCAAATCCATGTTTTTTGCCGAGAGAACCGAGAACACCTTTTAATTTAATAACAGGCAGTTCATTAGGAAGTGGTTCATTATTCCAACGTTTCAATAATATTTGGACAATTTGTTCTCCTTGACCTTCAGCAAGTTGAGCAGATGGTGCGTGTGGAAGTGCTGCACAATCTCCTACGACATAAACGTGCTCGTTATTTGGAATATTGTGATATTTCGTTAAAACAACCCGTCCGCTACCATCTTGTTCAACTGGAAGGTTTCGAACAACTTCATTTGCTTGAATACCAGCTGTCCAGACGATTGCATCACATTCAAGTGGTTCATCATGGTTGTATACAATGTTTGGTTCCACTTTTGTAATGTTAGAGTTTCGTATAATGGTAACTTTATGTTTTACAAACCATTCTTCTACGTATCTACTTAATTTCTCTGGATATGGGAATAAAATTCTATCTTTTCGATCAAATAAATAGATTTTTAAATCTGAACGGCTTTCGCGAAGTTCACTTGCCACTTCAACGCCGCTTAAACCAGCCCCAACGACAGCTACTGTTGCATTTGGTTCTAAGCTATTTAATTGTTCATATGTCTTACGCGTTTGTTCAATTGATTGTAGGCTATGTGTATATTCCTTTGCCCCAGGAACGTTATGGTATTTATCTTCACAGCCAAGCCCGATAATTAAATCATCATATTGAATCGTTTCACCGCCATCGAGATGAACGGCCTTCGTTTCGAGGTCAATATTTGTTACTGTTCCGTATTGAATATTGAGACGTGGGTGCTCAGGAAACGGTATGCGAATATGCGTTTCTGAAATTGTACCCGCAACTAATGCATAATATTCAGTTTTAAAGCAATGATATGGTACTTTGTCGATTAATGTCACTTGTACATCATCTGGAAGTTGGTTGCTTGGAAGTAGCCGCTGCAGAATTCTCATTCCACCGTAGCCACCACCTAGTAGTACGAGGTGTTTCATGATGGATTACCCCTTTTCTGTTGAAATATCCCCTAATCATACAATTTTATATTAATAAAATATTTTGACTTTACACAATCAAATTATATCGAATTTGTGAACAAATAACAATGCATGAATGAATACTCTGTTGTACAATAAGAAGAAAAGTAAAGTAAATGGTTTTCATTTTCTAGTTACTATTTACTATTTCATTATGAGTAGTATGTTATATAAAGAAGACCATCTATTATGAAGTGAAATAGTGAAGTAACTAAATAGTTTAGAATATGTAACGAAAACAACAAGAAACAGCTTAGTTTTCTTCTTATAAATAAAGTGGAATGGTAACAAGTAGAGAGGGTTACTTATCCGTTTCGCAAATTAGGTATGCACATACCATATAAAATAAATGGTAATTTGTTTAGAGATACAGGGGGGAGAGAGTTTTGATTAAACCATTAATCGAATTTTGTGTAGGTAACCTTGCAAGCGGTTCGCAAGCAGCTTTAGAAAAATTAGAAAAAGATCCTAATTTAGACGTAATGGAATATGGTTGTTTAGGATATTGTGGCATCTGTTTTGAAGGTCCATTTGCACTTGTAAATGGTGAAGTTGTACAAGGTGCAACAGTAGAAGAACTTGTAAATAATGTATATGATTATATGGATGAAAATCCAATGTTTTAAAGCGTTGCAAACAGGCAACGTTTTTCTTTTTTCATTTATCTCGCTATTTGCGGGCAGTAAGACTCCCACCTCAAAATTCAGCTGAAGCAAAGAAGTTAGGGTGAAGCCCTGCTGTCCGTCCCCCCGCTGATTAAAGTTTCACTTTATTAGGAGTGTTTATTTCGAAAAAAAAAGCCCTTTTAGAAGGGCTTTTTTCTTACACGATTTGTGTAAGAACGGCTTATTGCCAAAACACTGTCAAATATGAGAAACGGGGGACATTCATATTGTGTTCTAAAAGCATGCATTTTATACTTGAAATAATAAATTATTTTTGGAGTGAATAAAAATGAGCCAATTTTCTTTTACAAAAATGCATGGTCTTGGAAATAGTTATATATATGTAAATATGTTTGAGGAACAAATTAGAGAAGAAGATTTAGCAATTGTAGCGGAAAAGGTTTCAAATATTAATACTGGTATTGGTGCAGATGGAATGATTTTAATTTGTCCTTCTGACGTGGCACCAGTAAAAATGCGCATGTTTAATAACGATGGTTCAGAAGGAAAGAGCTGTGGAAATGGTTTACGCTGCGTAGCGAAATATGCGTATGAGCATAAACTAGTAGAAGGTAAAGTTTTCACAATTGAAACGTTAGCTGGTATTGTTACGGCAGAAGTAACGGTAGAAGATGACAAAGTTACATTAGCGAAAATCGATATGGGAGCACCTCGTTTAACACGTGAAGAGATACCGATGCTTGGTGAAGGAGAAACACCATTTATTCGTGAAAACTTCTTATACAATAATCACCGTTATGCATTTACAGCTGTTTCAATGGGGAATCCACATGCGGTTATTTTTGTTGATGATGTAGAAAAAGCGCCTCTTACAACGTTAGGACCGGTTCTTGAGACGCATGAAATGTTCCCAGAGCGAGTGAATGTTGAATTCATCGAGATTTTGAATGATGAAGAGATGAATTTCCGCGTTTGGGAACGAGGATCTGGTGTAACACAAGCTTGCGGGACAGGAGCATGCGCAGCTGTCGTTGCGGCAATTTTAAATGGGAAAATGGAACACGGTAAAGAAATTACGGTTCACTTAGCAGGCGGCGACTTAATGATCGCATGGACAGAAGAAGGAAATGTATTAATGAAAGGACCTGCGGAAATAATTTGCCGCGGAGTGTATGAGTACAAGATAGAAGCGTAAAGATGTATAATAGAATGAGAACAGAAAGGATGGTGTATTTCATGATTGAAGTAACAGAACAAGCAGCTTTTCAAATTAAAGATATGTTAAAAGATGCTGAAGATGGAGAGAAGTACGTGCGCCTTGCTGTACATGGCGGCGGATGTAGTGGTCTTTCTTACGGCTTAGGATTTGAAGTAGAACCAAAAGAAGACGACACAGTTCTTGAGTTTTTCGGTGTTGAATTTGTTATCGATAAAGAAAGTGCTCCGATTGTAAAGGGAGTGAAAGTTGACTATAAGCAATCTATGCTTGGCGGCGGATTCACAATCGACAATCCAAACGCGATCGCATCATGTGGATGCGGATCATCTTTCCGTACAGCGTCGAATGCTGGTAAGCCAGAAGATTGCTAAGTTTTTTCATCCCTTTATTCTAAGTGGAAATTGAATGGGTAGGTTGCATATAAAGACCTTCTTAGCGATGAAACCAAATCGTTAGGAAGGTCTTTTCTTTTGCGCTAAAAAGAAAAAGAGCATGACAAAGATAACGAATATATGCAAGAAGAAGGGGACGCAAGATCGACGATATTTTTGAATTCGTAGGAAGATATGTGATTAAACCTATAATTAGATTTGTAAGTTACCTTGTAATTGATATCATAATAGAGTGCGTAATAGAAGGTGTAATAAGCGGTATAAGGAAATTACGTGATAAGATTCGTGACAAGTGGAAAAGTTGGCGTGGAAGACGTTATTGGCGTTAATAGATTGTCATGATTAGGCTAGATGAGTGCCAATAACGTTTTCAATGAAAAAACACTGATTAAAGTTTTAGTTTATTATCTTACAAAAATGTAATGTTCATGTCATGTTTTTGAATTTCTTCTTTAAAGTTTAGGCTTTAAGATAACAATATAAGAAAAACACATGAGGTGAAGGAAATGAAAAGATATATTGCACTTTTTAGTATTTTAGTTGTATTCGCAAGTTTGTTAGTTGGCTGTGATTTAAACCGTATGGGTAAAGATGAGTATTACGTTCAAATTACAGTAGATGGAAAAGAATATAATGGTAAAGCTGATAATGGTCAGCCGTATAAAGATTACGAATATAAACTAACTGGTTTTGATAAAGATGGTAAAGAGAAAGAATTAGAATTCATAGCGCAAAAAAATCTTCGTAAAGAAGCATTCCTACGCGTATACCACTCAGATAAAAAAGGTGTAACAGCTTGGGAAGAAGTGAAAAAGGAAGAGCTTCCTGCGAAAGTGAAAGAAAAATTAGGTGTGAAATAAGACAGATGGAAAAGGAATTGACGAACAGGGTCAATTCCTTTTTTCGTTCTCAAAATCCTCTTCTGAAATTACTTTAAATCCATGTCGGCGGAATAAAGCAGTTGTCACTCCGTAACCAGTTTGTTTATTGCCGTTAAATTCCCCTGTGTAAATAGTAGAACTACCACAAGATGGACTGCGTTCTTTTAAAATTATATATTCTGGGTTTAAATCTTTTATTTGTTCTAATGCTTTATAAGCACCACGCACGAAAGCCTCCGTGACATCTTGTCCTTCTTTCGTCATTACTTTTGCTTTTCCATCTAAAACATCATCGCCATTACCGCCGATAATTTCAGCAGAAGGGCGTGGTGTTGGTAAACCGCCTAATACTTCGGGACAAACGAGGATGGTATCTTCCCTTTGTAATAACTCTTCTATTTTTGAAACGAGATTATCGTTACCGTCATACCGACAAGCAATACCACCTAAACAAGCACTAATTACAATCATATTTTCATCTCCAATAAAGTGAAATTTTAATCAGTGGGGGTTTTGTCCATCCCCCACTGATTATTAGTTGAACCAATCGGGCTTTTACGGACAGTTGATCTCCCACCTAACCTCCTCGCATTCGCCGAATCTGGAGGTGGGAGTCTTACTGCCCGTTAATGCGGGATAAAAAATATTAAATATCACGCCAATTTCTCTGCCTATTTCTTACCTATAAGTGAGGTGATAAAAATGGGAAGCTTATATAATTTAATGAAACCATATAGTCAATTTCGAAGTAAAGAAGAGTTTAATACATATCAAAAACAAGTTTTGAAGTGCTATCGATTTCAATTGAATAAAACGGATGCTATCATTATTCATTTTTTAGGAAAGTATGCAGTGAATGAGAAACAGAAAACAGTGGGAGTTGCTTGTCCGTTAATGGAGACGATTGCTACAAATGTTGGAAAGAGTATTCGTACGGTACGCCGCTCGATTGCAAAGTTAGAGGAACTAGGAATTATAAAACGTGTTGCGACAAAAGAAAGATATAAGCGCGGGGGATATAGTGCAAACTTATATGTATTTCTTAAATCTGCAATTGACCGCATGGATGACCGTATGAAAATGTCCGCATGTGAAAGTGATGATCGTACAGATGGCTGTAGTGGAAACGAGCAAAAAAATGAGGGGGAAACAATTCTTTCTAAAAACATTCCACAAATAAAAGAGAAAAGAAAAGTAACGTACGAGCTTGATGAAACGTATTGTCGTCACGATATACCGAAGCCTTTTATATACGCACTGGTGCCGATGACGAGTAATCCGAAGAAGATTAATATATTTTGGAGTAAGGTGGAACTTGCTTATAAAAAGAGCGGATTACTAGAGCAAGGTGCTTTATTAGAGGGAATATTAGCTGATGAAGAAGTGCGTGGGAATTTAATTTGGAGGGTGAAAAGTGTTGTGAGAGCGTATAAGTACGGAGAAATTCGTAAAGATGTTGGAGCACTATTGTATAGTACGATGCGAGATTTATTTTTAGAAATTGGATTAGAGTGGGGAGCGGCATTAAGGAGAAGTAAGGGAATACCGTTATTCGATCCATTTAAAAAAGAGCCATGCGTATAATACATGACTCCAAGTAGCTAATCGAACTTTCTTACAACTGGAACACGAATTGCTACAAATAGTACAAAGACGATAACAGCGATTGCACCGCTTTTCATAACCGTTACAATTGGAATGCCTATCCCAAGTGCAAGCGATGTAAATGCGTAAGAGAGCGGAATGAATCCCATCGATGAAAGCATGAGTAAGCTCATAACGCGTCCCATCATCTCTTCTTTTACTGTTGATTGAATCATTGCCATAAGTGGAACGATAGCCATCGCAATTGTAATACCGTAAAACATTCCAGCTAATAACGCTTGCCAAAGTACGGTGCTAAAGTTGATGGCTAGGAAGAATACACCAGACAGTAGCATCATGATAATACAAAATAGGCCACGTCTGCGGTTAATGTTTTTTAATCCGACAATGACAGCTCCTATCGCCATCCCACCGCCAACAGACGCTTCTAAGTAACTAAACTGAAGTGAATCACCGTGCAGAACGTTTTTGACGAAGAGCGGGAAGCCTACTTGCATTGGGCCGATTAAAAATAAATTTAAAAAGGCGCTACATATAAGGAAAGTTGAAAGAAATGGTGATTCTTTTACATATAAAATTCCCTCTTTAATAGAAGTAAACATGCCTTTATCTGTTTCATTTTTTTCGGGTACTGTAAATTGTATTTTTTGAACGAGTATCGCAGCGATAATGAGTAGCAGGATTGTAATTGAAAAAATTGTTTCATAGTTCGTAAATTTAATGAGAATACCGCCAAGTACAGGTCCTAAAATTACAGATGCTTGGTTTGTCATTTGAGTAAGTGAATTTGCTTGTGTTAAACGGCTTTTTTCTACAAGTTCAGGCAGAATAGATCCATCTGCTGACCAGAAGAAAGCGTCAGCAAGTCCGAAGAACAAAGCAAACAAAGCAAATGTATATAGTGTTACATCACCGACGATGAACCAGGTGAGAATGGTTGCGACAAGAATAGCGCGAATAATATTAGAGTAAAACATAATATTTTTTTTCGGGAATTTATCAGCTAATGCTCCGCCGATAATCATAAAGATGAGTCTTGGAACACTAAGAGCCACGAAAACAATACCGAGTGAAGCCTCAAGGTTTAATGTTTTTGCTATGTACCATGTTTGTGAAAAAGTAAAAAAGGCTAAAGCAAAACTTGAAAAGAGAGTAGCTGCCCAAAGAAAAAGGAAGTTCGTATTTTTTAATAACGGTTTTCCGCTTCCTTCTAAAGCAGATTTATTTTGTTGTAGTTCCTCCATATTGCTTCCTTTCTATGTACCAAATTTAGACTAAAAAACCTATTAACAATCGTTTTATCCCGCTATTTGCGGGCAGTAAAACTCCCACCTCAAAATTGGGCTAGGGCAAAGAAGTTAGGCGGGAGACCAACTGCCCGTAAACCCCCCACTGAGTATAGTTTCACTTTATACAGTTTCTAATATTTCTATACTGCACTTTCTCATTGTAGACAATAATAATGAATTTGCACAGTGGCTATTTAACGACAAAAAAGAAGATACCAAAGGGTATCTTCTTTTTTGTCATTCACGCTAAAGCAATATAAATATCCACTTGTACGTTATTTGGATCTACTGCATTTTCGTCATAAAGCTCAAAGTCTGTTGTAAAAGCACGTTTGTTTTCTTTCGACCATTGCCAAATATATTCCCAAGTTTCACAAATGACTTCAGACACAGGACCTTTTCTCGTTGTAAATACCGCATACGTTGCGGCAGGTATTGTTAAGGCTGTCATATTTTCAGGAACGTCTTCTAATGAAGAAACAGGCATGCCAATAGTAAATTGATATGTACCAGTTTCATCTGATTCGTAGTTTGAGTAGAAAGCGAATGTTTCTTTTGTTTGTTGATTTGGGATGTGATGCATGATTTGTTCTTGGAAGTATTGGTTCCAAAGTTGTGGGATTTTTCCTTCAGTAGATGCCTCTTTTTCATTTGTCGTTGTAATAGAAACGCCGATTGCTTGGAAAGCTTCTTTCTTAATGATAATAGGTTCTTTCATTATAAAATTCCCCTCCATTGAATGAAACGTATGTTCTGTTTTATTGTAACATATTTTAGGAGTATGTGGTATTTTTTTCTAAAGTACATAGCTGTGAAGAAAGAGAGGTAATTTGGATTAGGGATCTTTATAACAAAAGAACTCCTTTCATGTAAAAGGAGCTCTTTTCATTTCTATATTAAAACATACTTGAGCTATGCATTGGTTGAAGTTTTGCGTTTGGATCAAAGTAAGCTTTTGCATTGTTTACTGCTGTCGGTGCTTCACCAAAGCCGCAAGCAATGAGTTTTACTTTTCCTTCATATGTACAAATGTCACCAGCAGCGTAAATGCCAGGAATATTTGTTTCCATTTTTGAGTTCACGAGGATGCTGTTTTTTTGAATATCTAAGCCCCAATTTTTAATTGGACCAAGTGAAGAAACGAAGCCGTAGTTTACGATTACGTCATCAACATCGATGATAATTTTTTCTTCTGTTTTTACGTGCTGAAGAACAACTTGTTCAATAGTATCATCACCGATAAGTTCAACTGGAACGTAAGGTGTGCTTACTTCTGCACGGGAATTCATTAAGCTTTCTACGCTATGTTCATGTGCACGGAATTTGTCGCGGCGATGAGCAATTGTAACTTTGTCCGCAAGCGGTTCTAACATCATTGTCCAATCTACTGCTGAGTCACCACCGCCGAATACAACGACGCGTCTTCCAGCAAATTTATTCATATCATCAACGAAATAATGTAAGTTTTTCTTTTCATATTTTGCTGTGCCTTCTAATTCTAAGCGGCGTGGTTGGAAAGCACCATTACCAGCAGTAATAATGACAGATTTAGAGTAGTGAGTTTGTTTATTTGTAACAAGCTTAAATATACCGTCAGCTTGTTTTTCAAGAGTATCAACAGCTTCTTCTAAGCAAACGGTTGGATCGAACTTTTTCATTTGTTCTTTTAAGTTATCAACTAACTCTTGTGCGCGCACTTTTGGGAATCCAGCTACATCATAAATATATTTTTCGGGATATAGCGCGGATAATTGCCCTCCAAGTTGAGGTAAGCTTTCAATAATTTTTACACTTGCTTGTCTCATTCCGCCATAAAATGCGGTGAATAGTCCTGTTGGGCCACCACCAATAATCGTTATGTCGTAAACTTTTTGATTTTCTGTCATTTTCATTCCCCCTATAGATGATGGAATTTTAATATTGATTTCATATATTGTTCATATGTACATGAAAATCCTGCAAATGATGACACTTTCAAATAAATGATAGCATATTTCAGTTAATAATACTTCTGAAAACGACTGAATAATAAGTAAGTTTGCGCATAGATGTTTTAGAATTGTATAAAATATAGCGAAAGGAAAATACATGAAAAAAAGGCTGAAAAACCCTTGAAAACGCTATGTTATTTTAAAATATTGATAATTCTCTAGGTGCTTGAATTATGGAATGAAACCGACTAATATAGGGAAGTATTATGTTAAATTTCTATGACAAATTTCGTACGATTTTTTGACTGCGTTTTGTTATGATATAGAATGTGATAAATTCCACATTCTTGACAAATAGAGTTTTTAGTACTTGGTATTATTTTTTTATTACTATTATATAAAGAAAAGGGTTGTGATTTAGTGAAGACTCCAAAAATCGTAGTTTTAGGTGCAGGTTATGGCGGGATGATTACGACTGTTCGTCTGCAAAAAACATTATCTGTAAGTGAAGCTGAAATTACGTTAGTAAACAACAACAGCTATCACTACCAAGCAACTTGGTTACATGAGAGTGCAGCTGGTACATTACAAGATGATAAAATCTGTCTAGATATTCAAGACGTTATCGATACAAATAAAGTGAACTTTGTACAAGATACAGTAGTAGAGATTAAAGCTGCTGAAAAACGTATTATCTTAAAAGATGGTGAATTAGAGTATGATTACTTAGTAATCGGTCTTGGTTTCGAATCAGAAACGTTCGGAATTAAAGGATTAAAAGAGCATGCATTCTCAATCACTAACATTAATGCAACTCGTCAAATTCGTGAGCATATGGAAGAAAAATTCGCTCAATATGCGACTGAAAAACGTGATGAGTTAGTAACAATCGTTGTTGGTGGCGCTGGATTTACTGGTATCGAGTACGTAGGTGAGCTTGCAAACCGTATTCCTGAACTTTGCAAAGAGTACGATGTTCCACGTGAAAAAGCACGTATCATCTGTGTAGAAGCTGCTCCAACAGCACTTCCTGGTTTCGATCCAGCATTAGTAGAGTACGCTGTAAAACAACTTGAGAAAAAAGGTGTAGAATTCCGCATCGGTACAGCAATTAAGGAAGCAACTGAAGAAGGTATTATCGTTGCCAACGGTGATGATGCTGAACTTCTTAAATCTGAAACTGTAGTTTGGGCTGCAGGTGTTCGTGGTAATGGTATTGTGGAAGAGTCTGGATTTGAAGCAATGCGCGGACGTATTAAAGTGGATGAGTACATGCACGCTCCGGGTCATGAAGATGTATTCATGGTTGGTGATGCAGCGTTAATCATCAACGAAGAAATTAACCGTCCATACCCACCAACAGCACAGATTGCAATTCAAGAAGGTTATAATATTGCACACAATTTAACTGTGTTAGTTCGCGGCAAAGGTGAAATGAAAAAGTTCACATTTGATAATAAAGGATCTGTATGTTCATTAGGTCATGACGATGCAATGGGCGTTGTTATGGGGAAAAAGTTAACAGGTTGGAAAGCTTCATTCATGAAGAAAGTAATCGACAACCGTTACTTATTCTTACTAGGCGGACCTTTATTAGTTCTTAAAAAAGGTAAATTGAAGTTCTTTTAATATATAGTAGAAAAAGCAGAAACGGCTATGAGCTGTTTCTGCTTTTTTCGTATTGAAAATATAGTATAATATATAAAAAAGAAAGAATATTCTGTTCGTTTTGATGGAGGAGGTTATATCATGGGGAAGCGAGGGAAAGTGTGGTTAGCTGTCAGTGGCTTAGTAGCTACAGAAGATGGGAGATGGCTATTCGTTAAGAAAAAATACGGTGGATTGAAAGGGCAATGGTCTTTACCTGCTGGTTTTGTTAATGAAGGCGAGACTGTTGATGAAGCTGTGAAACGTGAAATTTTGGAAGAGACAGGCATTGTTGCTCATGTAAAGGGGATTATTGGTATTCGCTCAGGTGTTATTCATAATGAAATTAGTGATAATATGATTATTTTTCTTCTAGAGCCAGAGGGAGAAGACGTTATCGTACAGGAGAAAGAATTGTCGGAAGTAGCTTTTTTACATCCAGAAAATATTGCAGATGATCAAAATACTTCTGTACTCATCAAATATTTATTAGAAGGAAGAGCAGAGTCGCATTTTGAAATGGACAAAACATTAAATCCAGGAGAGCAATTTGGTTATACGGCTTATCATGTGTTTACGGCGTATGCGAAGGAGAGGGAGAAGAAGTGAGTATACCGGTACTACTTATTTCAATGATGTTGTTCTTTATTTTATTTTTTGGAATTGGATTTTTACTCAACATGATTTTGCGAGCTACGTGGGTAATGGTTATTGTATATCCGATTATTTGTATGCTTATTATTAATAAAGCGAGTGTATGGGACTATTTTTCAAAGCCAAAAGAAACATTTTCTTCATTTGGGACAAGTGTATCGCATTTAGGACACGCAGATGTGTTTATTCTATCTACTGGATTAGTAGGTGCTGCTTTAGCAGGAATTATAATTAAAAAACTTCGGAAAAGTGGATATCAAATGTTTTAATCTCCAATCAATTTGGAGATTATTTTTTTGCATATTCCTTCATCGTATAGGGAATGATTAACGATGAAGGAGTGTGGAATATAAAAATGTTAAAACGATATTGTATTCGCATTATGATGACTTGTTTACTTGCATTCGCATTATGCGTAACATGGCAGGCTTTCACAGGAGTTTCTTTATTAGAGATTATAAAATCATATGAAGGAACAAGTGTAAAAGAAGTACATGCAGCAGAAATTGAGAAAAAAGTTGCTCCGAGTAAAGAAGTGATAAATGCTTTAGAGCAGGCAAATGACTGGTCTAAATATCGTGTTATAGAAATGACTGCAACTGGTTATACATCAGGTATAGAGTCAACTGGAAAGAGGCCGGGGCATCCAGAGTATGGCATTACATATTCAGGTGTTAAAGCAAAAAGGGATTTATATTCCACAATCGCTGCCGATTTACGCGTATTCCCGCTTGGGACAATTCTATTCGTGCCAGGTTACGGATATGGTGTTGTAGCTGATAAGGGCGGTGCTATAAAAGGAAATCGTCTCGATTTATATTATGATACGGTGAAAGATGTTTATAGCCAATGGGGTAAGAAAAAAGTAAATGTGTATATAGTGAAAATAGGAAATGGCAAGTTTTCGGAAGAAGAGTTAACGATGTTAAATCAAGACGAAACGATGCAAGTGTTTCGTGGACAATATTTAAAACAAAGATAGTCTAGTGGCAATAACGCTAGACTTTTTTCTTGTCTTATTTCACCATAGAAGATATTGGAGATAGCATCTTTATCCTGCTATTTGCGGCCGGTAAAACCCCCACTGATTAAAGTTTCACTTTATATGAAATAACAGAATTTAGAATTGTCGCATTTTATCGAAAATAAAGTTATAATGGACGTAGAGAAATTTAGGGGGTCTGAACATGTTTCAAGTACAAAAAGAATTAGTAAGTCATGAAGCGGTAATTGTTGCCTTATTTGAAGAAGATAAAAAGAGTAGCTTTGTACAAGAACTGGATAAAGCGTTTGAAGGACAATTACAAGTTTTATTAGAAGAAAAAGAACTTTCAACTAAGAAGAAAGCCATTTCAAAAGTACATAGCTTAGGAAAAACAAATGTTAAACGTTATTATTTTGTTGGTTTAGGTAAGAAAGAGTCATATACAACGGAAACGTTACGTGCTGCTCTTGGTAAGGCGTTTAAAGCATTACAAGCAGCAAAAGTACAAGATGCAGCAATCTTACTTGATTCTTTCGTGACAGATAAATTAGATGCGATTGATGTAGCTCATATTGCGGCAGAAGTACAAGGTCTTGGTACATATGAATTACAAACATATAAAACAGATAAAAAGGATCGTGTAGAATTAGAGAAGTTTACGGCTATTACAGCAGAAGATGCACAAGAAATTGAAGCAGCATTAACGGTAGGATACGTACATGGACGTGCAACGAATTCAGCTCGTACGCTTGTAAATATGCCGCCAAACGTATTAACAGCGACAAAGCTTGCTGAGTATGCAGTTGAATTAGCAGAAAAATACGATATGGATTATAAGGTTCTTGAGAAAGAAGAGATGGAAGAGCTTGGTATGGGTGCATTACTTGCAGTAAACCAAGGATCTACTGAACCGCCAAAAATGATCGCTCTTATTTATAAAGGAAAAGAAGAGTGGAAAGATGTAATTGGATTTGTTGGAAAAGGGATTACATATGATACAGGCGGTTATTCTTTAAAACCACGTGAAGGCATGGTTGGTATGAAAGGTGATATGGGCGGAGCTGCAGCTGTTCTTGGCGCGATGGAGATCATCGGTGAACTTCGCCCCGAGCAAAATGTAATTGCTGTTATTCCATCAACTGACAACGTTGTAAGTGGTACAGCATTTAAGCCAGATGATGTTATTACATCTATGAGCGGAAAAACAATTGAAGTATTAAATACAGATGCAGAAGGTCGCCTAGCGTTAGCTGACGGTATTACGTATGCGAAGAAACTTGGCGCAAATTATTTAGTTGATGTTGCAACATTAACAGGTGGTGTAATTGTTGCACTTGGAAATCATACAACAGGCGCGATGACAAATAATGAAGAATTGTTTGAACAAGTGTTAGAGGCTTCTATGGAAACGGATGAGCCAATTTGGCAATTGCCGATTTTTGAACGTGATAAAGAACGTGTCAAAAACAGTAAATTTGCTGATTTAAATAACTCACCAGGCCGTGAAGGACATGCGGTTATGGCTGGGACATTCCTTGGTGAATTTGCAGAAGAAACACCATGGGTACACTTAGATATCGCTGGAACATCTGAAACATCAGGAGCACATGATTTAGGACCATCTGGAGCAACAGGTGCAATGGTGCGTACACTTGCAACACTTGTTGAGCGTTTCGGAGAAGAATAATTTTTGAAGAAAGGGCTGTCTCAAATTTTTGGGATAGCCTTTTCTTATTGATATGGTATGACTATTGTAAGTTTTTGTCGGTAAGTCGATATATTTGGAGTTACGGTTAATATAATTTCATTTACTATTTTACAGTTCCAAAAAGTGCTACATAGTGAAAGATTCGTCCTATAAAGAAATCGTATATAACGTCCCACCTAAAGCGAATGAAGTACGCCCTGTTTCCTCAGAGACAACTAATATAAGTGCATCAATTTTCTCGGATAAGCCAATTGCAGCCCTATGACGTGTTCCTAGCTCAGGATTGATTTCCATGCTTTTTGTTAATGGAAGAATATTAGCTGCTGAGACAATATGATTATTTTTAATGAGAACGGCTCCGTCATGAAGAGGGTTCCCTGGATAAAAAATCGATTCAAGTAGTGGCGCGGTTAAGTGTGCGTTTAATGTCGTTCCAGTTTGAATGAAAGAATCAAGAGCGTCACTTCGTTCCACAATAATAAGAGCACCGTGTTTTCGAGCGCTTAAATGTTGGACAGCTGTAGTGATGAAATGTGAACTTTCCGTATAAGGTGATAAATATGCTTGAATATAATATGTAGCTGCTAACGTCTGTACATTTGTTAACATATGATGAATATCTTCCATTTTACATAGAATACATTCATCTTCTTTATCGATTGCATGCTTCATGTTTGATAATTCTTTTTCAGCAATTTCAATCATCTGCTTTGTTTTTATTTTGAGCTCTTCTGACAAGCCCCATTCTTGCATAATCCTCATTCCCTTTGGTGGAGTATTTAACCATAGTGTATACAAATATTTATAGTAAAATCCTGCTAGATTTTAAAAAATATTGAGATTCAGGTTGTTTTTTTCATATAATGAAGGTACGACAGGCGAGAGGAGATGGAAGTATGAATTGGAAACAAGAATTTAGTCGCTGGCTTTCATATGCAGAATTAGACGCAGAATTAAAAGAACAGCTAGAAAACATGAAGCAAGATGAGAAGAAAATCGAGGATAGCTTTTATAAAAATCTAGAGTTCGGAACAGGTGGTATGCGTGGTGAACTTGGTGCTGGTACGAACCGTTTAAATGTATATACAGTTCGTAAAGCAACAAAAGGATTAGCTATGTTTATTGAAAAATTAGGTGAAGAAGCGAAAAAACGCGGTGTTGTTGTCGCGTATGATTCTCGTCATAAATCACCTGAATTCGCAATGGAAGTAGCTGCTACTCTTGGTGCACACGGTATTACAACATATGTATTTGAAAGCTTACGTCCAACACCAGTGCTTTCTTTCGCAGTTCGTCATTTACATACAGCAAGTGGAATCGTTCTTACGGCAAGCCATAATCCGCCCGAATATAACGGTTATAAAGTATATGGTGAAGATGGTGGCCAGTTGCCTCCAAAGGAAGCTGATGAGTTAATTAGCTACGTAAATGCAGTAGAGAATGAATTAACAGTTGAAGTTGCTGATGTTGAGCAATTAAAAGCTGACGGTTTATTACATATAATTGGACAAGAAGTAGATGATGCTTATGCAGCAGAATTGAACAATGTCATTATTAATAAAGAGATGGTGAAAGAAGTAGGAAAAGATTTAAAAATCGTCTTTACACCATTGCATGGAACATCAAATATTTCGGTACGCCGTGGTTTAGAAGAAGTTGGATTTACAGATGTAACAGTTGTAAAAGAGCAAGAGTTACCAGATCCAAATTTCTCTACAGTAAAATCACCAAACCCAGAAGAGCATGCAGCGTTTGAGTATGCAATTCGCGACGGTGAAAAAGTAGGCGCAGATGTGTTAATCGCAACAGATCCTGATGCAGACCGTCTAGGTGTAGCAGTTCGCAATCACGATGGTGAGTTCCAAGTATTAACTGGTAACCAAACAGGTGCGTTAATGCTTGATTACTTATTATCACAAAAGAAGGAAAACGGAACGCTTCCAGAAAACGGTGTTGTTTTAAAAACAATCGTAACGTCTGAAATTGGCCGTACAATCGCAAAAGCATACGGTTTAGATACAGTTGATACGTTAACTGGATTTAAATTTATCGGTGAAAAAATTAAACAGTATGAAGAAAGCGGACAATATGAATTCCAATTCGGTTATGAGGAAAGCTACGGTTATTTAATCCGTCCATTCTGCCGTGATAAAGATGCGGTGCAATCCGTCCTATTTGCATGTGAAGTAGCTGCATACTACAAATCACAAGGTAAAACGTTATACGATGGTCTGCTAGAAGTATTTAAGAAGTATGGGTTCTTCCGTGAGGACCTTGTATCGTTAACGTTAAAAGGAAAAGATGGTGCCGAACAGATTCAAAAGATGATGGCAACATTCCGTGAGAATCCTCCGAAAGAAGTAGCTGGTTTAACAGTCGTTGCAGTTGAGGATTATAAAGAAAGCATCATTACAACGTTACAAGATGGAAATAAGGAAGAGATTCACTTATCGAAATCAAATGTGTTAAAATATCAATTAGAAGATGGTTCTTGGTTCTGCTTACGTCCATCTGGAACAGAGCCGAAAATTAAATTCTACTTTGGTGTACAAGATGATTCCTTACAAAATAGTGAACAAAAGTTACTTACTATTAAAGAAGATATTATGAATCGTTTATAATAGAATAGGGTGCTACTGATAGGAAAAGAGGAGAACGGAGAACGGCCTCCTCTTTTCTTGTAGTTTTGTTTGATGTAGAGGATTATTACGAGCGAGTGTTATAAATTTACACTTTACTAAGAGAATTAGAATGAAAAGCGAGGGTATTTGTCATGAAAAAAGTGAGAAAAGCAATTATCCCGGCAGCGGGATTAGGAACACGCTTTTTACCAGCAACGAAAGCAATGCCAAAAGAAATGCTTCCAATTGTAGATAAACCAACAATTCAATACATCGTAGAAGAAGCAGTAAAATCAGGCATCGAAGATATTATTATCGTTACTGGTAAAGGAAAGCGCTCTATCGAAGATCATTTTGATAACGCATTTGAATTAGAGCAAAACTTATTAGAGAAGAAAAAGTATGAGTTACTTGAAAAAGTACAAGCTTCTTCTAAAATGGTAGATATCCATTACATTCGACAAAAAGAACCAAAAGGATTAGGACATGCTGTTTGGTGCGCACGTAAATTCATTGGTGATGAGCCGTTTGCAGTATTATTAGGCGATGATATCGTTCAAGCTGAAAAACCATGTTTACGTCAATTAATGGACGAGTATGACAAAACACTTTCTTCTGTTATTGGTGTACAAACTGTTCCTGAAGCAGAAACACATCGCTACGGAATTATTGATCCGTTAGAGCAAGAGGGACGTCGTTATCAAGTTCGTAAATTCGTTGAAAAACCAGCGCAAGGTACTGCGCCTTCAAACTTAGCGATTATGGGACGTTACATTTTAACTCCTGAAATCTTTATGTTCTTGGAACAGCAACAAGTTGGAGCGGGTGGCGAAATTCAGTTAACGGATGCAATTCAAAGCTTAAATGAAATTCAACGTGTATTTGCATATGATTTTGAAGGAAAGCGTTATGACGTTGGTGAAAAATTAGGATTCGTTCAAACGACAATTGAAATGGCATTGCAGCACCCAGAATTACGTGATGATATGCTAGTAATGATGAAGAAAGTTTTAGACGAGCAAATGAAGCAAGAGTCTTAATATAATAAACAAGGAGCTGTTCCTATAGGAACAGCTCCTTGTTTATTATGAAATCGTCGAATGAGAATGCTGATAAGCGGAACGACGTACAGCATAGTATATGCGAGGTGCGATAATAGCGCCGATAATTGTAAACGCAATATCCTTTACTGCGAACCACATCATAATCATCCAGGCAGCTTTATAACTCATATTACCACCCATGAAAATATTGACTGCCCCGTACATATAAGTAGTACCGATAATATACGTTAAAATGATTCCGACGAAAGAAGCAATTGCAAAGGTGCTGAATGTTGGTCGTTCTTTTTGTTCTACTAGTTTTCCTGATACGTAAGCAACGATAATAAATGCGATAATAAAACCACCAGTAGGATCTAAAAGTGCTCCAAATCCAGCTTTGAAGTTAGCGAAGATTGGCGCACCTGCTACTCCAACAAGCATGTAAACAGTCATTGATAATGCCCCAAGTCTACTCCCAAGAAGAAGACCTGCTAAAATTGCGAAAAATGGTTGCATAGATAATGGAATGCCCGCTATTTGTAAGAATGGTGCCCACGATACAATATTTGCACCAATAGCCATAAGAGCGACGAACATGGCAGCTAATGCTAAATCTAAAACATGAAGCTTCTTCATAATGTTAACCTCCAGTTGTGTTTAGGTTAACATTATCGTAGCGAAAATATTTACTTGTTGTCAATCAAAATATTTTGATAAGAAGGCTTTAAATAGTCTCTAAGCAATGTGTATGGAATACGAAACTGCGGAATTCCGCTTGAATAAGGAGAAATTTCATATAAAGGGAAATAAATCACAAGATTATCGGGTTCTAAAAAGTAGTGAAACTTTTTAGTGCTCGTTACTTTTTCGACTGCATCAGGAAAATAAATGCTTTCATTTTGTTTAATTTGTCTTACAATCTCTGTGCGAATTATTTCTTTATATTTATCCTCTTGTTGAAATAAATCGTCTAAGTGTAATAATTTTTTTTCGTTTAAATCAAATGTATTTGCCTTCCACGTATACAGTCCGTGCGCTCCGCCTGTATATTGATAGTAATTCACATATAGACTTAGGAAAGGTGGTTTGTTTAAAGCTACTTTATAGTCAACATTTGCAACGTATGGATGAAAAGGTGTGCTAGATCCTTCTGTTTCTTCATAATATTTCTTCGCTTCTTTTTCTAATTTACTTTTAAATTTAGTAGTAGAGTTTTTGTAATAGGAATTCAGCTTATTTTGAAATTTCGAATCAGAAAAGTTGTGAAAGGAAGGCCTATTAATTTGATATTCTATATAAGGTTTCTTACCTTTTTGCGTTACAGTCTTAACATTGATTGTCAGGTTGGATGCTTTGGCTGCTATTGCACAATTTGGTACAATAGTCAGCAAGGAGAACATAAGCAATAGTATACAAAATTTCTGTTTCATTTAGGTGAAACCTCCTTATATAAGTGTTATAGGTAGTTTGAAATTAAACAGGTAAAATTATACATTTGATCTAAAGGGAGAGAGGTTGAAAACGATATGTCAAAAACTTTAATGGATTCGCTTGGAATTGAGTTATTAGAAATGACAGAGGATAAAGTAGTTGCTACAATGCCTGTTGGTGAACGTACGCATCAGCCGTTTGGATTTTTACACGGTGGTGCATCTGTTGCATTAGCAGAAACTGTGGCAAGTGTTGGTTCATACAATTTAATTGATCAAGAAAAATGTATTTGTTTCGGATTAGAAATTAATGCAAATCATATTCGCTCAAAGCAAGATGGAATTGTAACAGCAATTGGAACACCGATACATAGAGGACAATCGACAATGGTTTGGGATATTCGCATCATTGATGAAAATGATGAGTTACTATGCATATCAAGATGTACAGTAGCAATTAAAGAAAAACGTGAAAAATAGAAAAGAGGCGGCTCAATAGAGCGCCTCTTTTTTATAATTAGAACTGGATTTTTTTCTCTAAGAAACCTTTTAGTTCGCTAATTGGCATACGAACTTGTTCCATTGTGTCACGGTCACGTACTGTAACAGCTTTGTCTTCAACAGAGTCGAAGTCGTATGTGATACAGAATGGAGTACCGATTTCGTCTTGACGACGGTAACGTTTACCGATAGAACCAGTTTCATCAAAGTCTACCATGAAGTCTTTAGCTAGTTCTGCGAATACTTCAGTAGCACCTTCAGATAGCTTTTTAGATAATGGTAAGATAGCTGCTTTATATGGTGCTAAAGCAGGGTGGAAACGAAGAACTGTACGAGAATCGTTTTCTAATTGCTCTTCTTCATATGCATCACATAAGAATGCTAATGTTACACGGTCTGCACCTAGAGATGGCTCGATGCAGTAAGGCACGTAACGCTCATTCGTTTGTGGATCGATATAGTTAAAGTCTTCGTTAGAGTGTTCCATATGACGTTTTAAATCGAAGTCTGTACGAGATGCAACGCCCCATAGTTCGCCCCAACCGAATGGGAATCTGAATTCAATATCAGTTGTTGCGTTACTGTAATGAGATAATTCGTCTTCACCGTGGTCACGAAGACGCATGCTTTCTTCAGTCATACCAAGTGAAAGTAACCAGTTTTTACAAGTTTCACGCCAGAATGCGAACCACTCTAAATCTTCACCAGGCTTACAGAAGAATTCAAGTTCCATTTGTTCGAATTCACGTGTACGGAATGTGAAGTTACCAGGTGTGATTTCGTTACGGAAACTTTTACCGATTTGGCCGATACCAAATGGAAGTTTCTTACGCATAGAGCGTTGTACGTTTTTAAAGTTTACGAAAATACCTTGTGCAGTTTCAGGACGAAGGAAGATTTCGTTTGTGCTAGACTCTGTAACACCTTGGAATGTTTTGAACATTAAGTTGAACTGACGGATTTCCGTGAATTCTTGGCTACCGCAATCTGGGCATTTTACTTCATGTTCTTTCATTAAGTCAGCCATTTGGTCGAAAGTAAGACCGTCAACGACCATTTCGATACCTTTTGCGTCTAATGCATCTTCAATTAATTTGTCAGCACGGTGACGAGATTTACATTTTTTACAGTCGATCATTGGATCATTAAAGTTACCAACGTGACCAGAAGCGATCCAAGTTTTTGGGTTCATTAAAATAGCAGCATCTAAACCAACGTTGTGTGGAGATTCTTGAATGAACTTTTTCCACCAAGCTTTTTTAACGTTATTTTTTAATTCGATTCCAAGTGGACCGTAATCCCATGTGTTTGCAAGACCACCGTAAATTTCAGAACCAGGGAAAACGAAACCGCGATGTTTCGCTAAGTTTACAACTTGTTCCATTGAATACATAATAAAATCCTCCTTTTGAAAGTTAACGTATTTGCGATGACGTGATGGGTACTTTGGAAACGAGCAATATATGCTTTAAAAAACATAAAAAAACGCTCGTCCCAAGGCTTAATCGCCTAGGGACGAGCGTTTGCCCGCGGTTCCACCCTAGTTGATACACAAAATGTGCATCCACTTTATCACGTATTGCTCGAGACTGCCGTTTCCTCGCAGCTTCAGGCTTTCACTATCCCTGAATCGCTTTTTATGCAAGTACTTATAAGTCCGTCATCGCTACTTATATTAATAATAATGAACATATTTTAACACGTTCTTTTTTAAATCTCAATAGAGGAACGTGCCCATCTAGGATAGAGTTTCGCCTATTTTTTCGTTATTTATTCCGTAATTTTCTTTAATGTGCTTAATTGCTTCGCGTTTACTTAATGGAGCGAGTTCGTTGTTTTGAACGTATTCCCATACTACATCTGGTTTTGTTTTTGCATATTCGCGAAGGACCCAGCCAATTGCTTTTTGAATGAAAAATTCTTTTGAGGAATGTAGTTGACCGATAATCCAGAAAAGGAGTTCTTCATCCATTTTTTGTTTATATTTCAGCTGGAATAAAATAGCGGCACGTTGTAACCATATGTTTTCTGATGCAATCCACTTTGGAATATATGCGGAAATTAATTCTGGATGTTTTAAAAAGATAGCACCTAAAAATGTAGGGACGATGCTATCAACAGAATCCCACCAAGATTTTGTGACAATAAGTTCTTCTAAAAATGGGATGTGAGTTTCATTTATGTGTTTTTTATATTTTTGCATGATATCGAGTGCGGCAGCTTGAAATTCACGTTCTGGTAGGTCCCAAAGTTCACGCACGATAATTTGGAAGTCCTTTTTATCTGGGAGAGTATGTATTTGAATGACGTCTTTCAATAACTGTCTTCTCTCAGGAGTTTGAATACCGAGAAACGGGAAGTGATTTTTCATATAACGTGCCATCGGTTCTGCTTTTTCGGGATTTTGATGAGCTGTAAAATGCTCTTGTAATGCCTTTACAAATGGATGCATAGGTATGTACTCCTCTCTCATTATCTTTCTCTTCTTATTATACAAAGAGTTTGGTTAAATTTTAAAACATAACTTGCACTGTAATGAAATATGTTGAGAAGAGAGAGGAGAGGATAAGATGGAAGATCAAGGCGTACTAGCAGGTTTCTTTGCTCTTAGTTTTGCGTTTATGCTTGTTATAATAATTTGGGCAATTATTTCGTATTTGTTAACGGCTTTTGCACTTTATACGATGGCGAAAAATGATGGTGCAACTGATGGTGTTCTTGCTTTTATTCCGTTTATAAATAGTAAGATATGGGGTGATTTAGCGAAAGATAAATTACCAGATTTCTTGAAAGAAGAAGCAGGATGGAAAGTATTTGGCATATATGTTGGATGCTTCATCTTTAATTTCGTACCAATTCTATATATATTAGCAACAGCTGTATCACTTGTACTGTCTATTTATCTTATCTATGCTATTTTGGATAGATACGGAACGAATTCCATACTATTTACGATCATTCATACAATCACATTTTCGGTTTTCTTGCCGATTCATTTGTTCATTATTCGGAATGAGCCGGTGAGGTATAACGAGTAGGCGTATCAAAGTTGTCGAGCGGTCGATATATTTGGTTCTATAATAATTCGGATATGCTGAAAAAAGAACGAAAGCGCCCTGCTGAGCAGGGCGCTTTTTTCTACTACATAAGATAGCGTAAGTAAATGTAAATATGAGAAATGATTAATGAAACGATCATAATTGGGAAGCCGACTTTAAGGAATTCCATGTAGCTGAATTTATGTCCTTCACGACTTGCGATTCCGGCTACGATTACGTTAGCAGAAGCTCCGATTAATGTTCCGTTTCCACCTAAGCAAGCCCCTAATGCTAATGCCCACCATAGTACGTCGATTTGTGCGTCAGAAGGTGATAAACCTAGCCCAACTGCCATATCGTTAATAAGTGGAATCATTGTTGCAACGAATGGAATGTTATCGATTGTTGCAGAGGCGATACCAGATACCCATAGAACAAGGATAGATGCCTGAGAAATATCTCCGCCTGTTATTCCAATTACTTTTTGAGCTAACATTTTGATAAGCCCGATATCAATAAGTCCTCCAACGAGTACGAATAGTCCCGCGAAGAAGAAGATTGTTACCCACTCTACACTTGCGAATACCTCTTCAATTTCATGCTCTTTCACACCGATTAGCATAAGTACAGTAGCGCCAGTTAAGGCGATGATAGCTGCATCAATATGGAAAATGGAATGAGTCATGAAACCTAAAATAGTAAGGCCAAGTACTGTTAAAGATTTCTTCATTAATACTGGGTCTTTAATGTATTGTTTTTCATCTAAGCTCATTAATTTTTTAATTTGTACAGGATCAGCAATTAATTGCTTACGGTACATGAAGTAAAGAATTGTTGCTGTAACAGCAATAATGATGATTACGATAGGTGCTAAGTTGAATAAGAAAGCATTGAAATCTAAATGCTTATTTGCAGAACCAATCATAATATTTGGCGGATCACCAATTAATGTTGCTGTTCCTCCGATATTTGAAAAAATAATTTCAGAAAGTAAATATGGAACAGGATTTACTTGCAAGATGCGCGTAATAGATAAAGTAACTGGAACAACAAGAAGTACTGTTGTAACGTTATCTAAAAATGCGGAACCGAGCGCGGTAAGTAAGGAAAGTGAAATTAAAATTTTAATTGGATTTCCTTGTGCTCCTTTTGCGGCTTTAATGGCAACGTATTGGAAGACACCTGACTTACTTGTAATGTTTACGAGTATCATCATACCGATGAGTAATGTAATTGTTCCCCATTCAATATGTTTCGTAAAGGCATTGTGTAAGTCAACGACCCCTGCAATTACCATGAATGCTGCACCAAGAAGTGCGATGACAGCACGGTTAATTTTTTCAGAAATAATAATGGCATATGTAATTAAAAAGACTGCGATAGCGAAATAATACTGCCAGTTTGCGAGTTCTTGCGTTGTTTCGTGCAAAACTCTCATCTCCTTTCATTCACTTTTCTTAGTGTGTCAAAAAATTAACTAGATGAAACACACATAACGTCATTATAAAGTAGAAAAATGGCGGATGTAAATGAAAGGGTTTATTTTGTCATATTTTCTGCATAGGTCATTTTTTCTTATTTTTAAAAATATTTGTGGGCATCTGACATATATATAAGATACATCCAATCTGAATATTTAAAATCGAATCAGCATTCGAGCTTGTTCGTGTAGGAGTATCAAATAGAAAGGAATGACAAAGATGATAAGGAAGGGATCGTATGGATGAACAACGATTTTTGTTTTTAGACTTTGAGTTTACGATGCCCCAGCATAGAAAAAAGCCAAAAGGTTTTTTCCCAGAAATTATTGAGGTCGGACTCGTTTCAGTTGTTGGCTGTAAGGTGGAAGATACGTATTCATCGCATATTAGACCGAAAACATTTCCGTCTTTAACGGATCGATGTAAAAAATTTTTAGGAATTAAACAGGAAGTAGTGGACAAAGGAATTTCTTTTCATGAACTTGTTGAGAAACTTGCAGAATATGAAAAGAGTTGTAAACCGACAATTGTAACGTGGGGAAATATGGATATGAAAGTCTTAAAGCATAACTGTGAAATGGCGGGATTAGAATTTCCATTCTTTGGACAGTGTCGTGATTTATCGCTTGAGTATAAGAAGTTTTTTGGAGAGAGAAATCAAACAGGGCTGTGGAAAGCAATTGAGGCGTATGGAAAAGCAGGAACTGGAAAGCATCATTGTGCACTTGATGATGCGATGACGACATATAATATTTTTAAGTTAGTAGAAAAAGATAAAGAGTATTTAGTCAAACCAGCACCTCCGACATTAGGGGAACTTGTTGATTTTTCGAAAGTGTTAAAGAACGTGAGTACACAGTAACGACCAAATTGCAAAATATGTAATTTGGTCGTTTTGTTTTTTAAAGTTTGTAATCTTGCTTCAATTGCTGAAGTGTTTCTAGACTACGCCCCGCAAAAGGTGAATCATCTTCAGAAAATGAATTCATTTGAGTTTCTAATGCTAATTTTAGTGACTCTGTATAATCCGGAATTTCTCCTTCATATTTCTTCACCATTTGCTCTGGAATGTTCGTCTGTTCACGAAAAGCTAAAGCACGTCTTTCATGGAAGAATGGTACGTCAGCTTGTTTTACATTATGTAAATCACCTTGCACTGGATGTTTTAAAACAGCTAGTACTTTTACGACGTAACTGCCAGGACGGCTATTTGTAATTTCGCCGATGTATTTTCCAGTTTTATAAATGCCAGTAACGATTTCACCAATTTCAAATGTTTCTCTCATATTTTTCACCTCAAGTTTATAGTAAGGAAAGTGCGCGAAGGAGTCAAAGAAATCATTCGCTTTCGGGACGCCCCCTTGAGAATATGACAGGATTCAATTATAATTTAAGATGATAAAATAGAAAATTCTGATGTTTTTTGAATCCTATAATAAGGAGTGTTCCGTATGATGCCTTTATATTTTCCGGAAGATAAAACAGAATATATTATTCCAGGTATTGTTTGCGTTCTATTTATCATCGGTGCGGTTGCTACGTGGCGTATGTTTATTCGTGTATCAAAACGAGAAGCGGAGAGATTACAGAAAGTAGAAGAAAAGCTTTTAGCTGAAAAGAAACAGTAACTCATTTTTGTATGTTTCCCTCTATGCTCGGACAATCTAAGGGCAGAAAGCATTTTGGAGGGAATTGAATGAAAAGACGGCTTTTTTTCAGTTGTTGTTTATTATTTCTAATGGCGGGTTGTGACCAAGGGAAGCCGAAAGAAATTGATGTGAAATTACATAATGCTTCAGGTGATGAAGTTGGGACTGCAAAAGTAGCTCAGCAAACAAGTGGAGTGAAAATTACGATTAAAGCGGAAGGTTTTACACCAGGACCACACGGTATACATGTACACGAAATCGGAGAATGTAAAGCGCCTAGTTTCGAATCATCTGGGAATCATTTTAATCCAGATAATAAAAAACATGGGCTCTTGAATCCGAAAGGTGCGGAAAATGGTGATTTACCGAATGTAGTTGCAGACGGTTCGGGAAAGATTAAAGCAGAAATCGATGCTCCGCATATAACGCTTGAAGAAGGAAAAACGACGATTCATAGAAAAGATGGAGCGTCTATTATTATTACAGAAAACGCTGATGATGGTATGACGCAACCAACTGGTAAATCTGGTGGCCGAATTGCTTGCGGTGTTATCGTAAAAAAAGCGTCGGATCTGAAGAAAAAATAGAAGCTACCGTGAATGATAGATTTTGTTGTAAAACCGCCTGATAGTAAGTGGAATTATATCGATTTATCGAAAAAAAGGAGGCTATCCCAAAATCATTTTGGGATAGCCTCCTTTTTTGTTATGAGAATGTATGGTGTAGTCTGTTTAAAATTTCTTCTAAAACAGATCTAGGACAGCCAATGTTAATTCGGATATAGGCTTCTCCACCTGTTCCGTATTTCTCACCAGGCTCAACGATGATTTTACCTTTCTCTTCAAGCAATGCTGTTCGTTCATCTTGAGAAAGATCCAAGTGGGAACAATCAATCCACAGTAAAAAACTACCTTCTGGTTTAATTACAGAAAGAGCTGGTATGTGATTTTGAATATACTTACAAGCAAATTGAGCGTTATCTTCAACGTACAATCGAATTTCATTTAGCCAATCATTACATTCTGTATAGGCACTTTGCATTGCTGTATACGCAAATGTATTTAATCCGTGGAATCCTTGTCTATATTGGATAGACATAAAGGCATTACGGAGATTTTCATTCGGAATAATAATGATCGATGCTTGTAATCCAGCGATATTAAATGTTTTGCTCGGAGCCATACAAGTAATAGTGCGTGCTGCTAATTCTTCAGATAAAGAAGCAAACGGTGTATGAGTATGGCCTCTATAAATAATATCGGCGTGAATTTCATCCGCGACAACGGTTACATTATATTGCGTACATAACGTACCGAGTTTTGTTAGCTCCTCTTTCGTCCAAACGCGCCCGATAGGATTGTGAGGGCTGCAAAGAAGCATTAGTTTTACACCTTGTTTAAATTGAGTTTCTAGATGCTCGAAGTCTATCTTATATATGCCATTTTGTTTAAATAAGGGACTCTCACATAATTGTCTATTATTTGTTTTGACCATTTCAAAAAATGGTGGATAAATAGGAGGTTGTACGAGTACGGCTTCTCCTTCTTTCGTTATAGCTTGTATGCTCGTACTAAGAGCTGGAACGATACCTGCGCTAAATACAATCCATTCTTTTTGTATTTCCCAATTGTATTGGCTTTTCGTCCAATTACAAATGATATCCCCAATATTTTCAGGAGGAAGTGTATAGCCGAAAATAGGATGTTCTGTGCGTTTTTGTAATGCAGTTTGAATTGGTTTTGGTACTTCAAAATCCATATCGGCAATCCAAGCGTGGATGAGCTCTTCATTTTTATATGTATCCCATTTTGTACTATGCGTTCCGCGACGATTTACCGTTTTATGAAATAGTTGCATATGTCTGCTCCTTTCTTCTGTCAAACTGTTAAGTTATGAAAATTCTCACTCTTCTTATAGAATAGCTGATGTGATACGATAAAGAAAAGCATTAAAAAGTGAAAAGGCGGGAAGCAGATGGGTGCATATGACAAAATGATTGAGGTTGTGAAAAATTGGGATCCGTTTCAAATGGGACCGGAGTTTTATGAAACAGAAGCGAGCGATGTTGTAAACGTCGTAAGTGTGTTTGATGATCCGAAATACATCGCAAAGAAGATTCAACATATATACTTTATGTCTTTTGAAGAAGTACCTGCACTTGAAAAATGCGAAAAATTAGCAGTAGAGTTACTCGTACTAAAAGAAGGCGGAAGTTGTTCGTTATAGGCTGTCGGAATTTACGACAGCCTTTTTGTTTATTTTCATTTGTACTGATTGATTAAAGCTTCACTTTATCCCGCTTTAACGGGCAGTAAGACTCCCGCCTCAAAATTCAGTTGAAGCAAAGAGGTTAGGCGAGAAATCAAACTGCCCGTAAAAACCCCCACGGATTAAAGCTTCACTTTATTGCGTCGCAAACGTAATAATTTCTTCATAAACATGATCGGGCTTTTCTTCAGGTAGTAAGTGCCCTGTATTTTCGTAAGAAATGAAAGTTGAATTAGGTAGGTCCTTATGGAGACGGTGTCCTACATGTACAGGGACGACGCGATCTTTTTCACCCCAAATGAGTAATACTGGGGTTTCGATTTTTTGTAATTCAGTTGAAGATAAGTCACCTTCACGGTCTCTTATCATTCGAGTTAAAGCAGGGAATATACGATCATCATAAAAAGGAGCAGCATAGCCTTCCATCATTTCATTGTCAATTAATGAATGGTCATGAACGACATTCATTAAGTTATGGACGATGCCCCTTCGAATAATCCAGTTCTTCACGTATAAGTGGAAGAATGGTAAATAAGAGGAGTACAGTAAAGGTAAGTTTGCGCGTGCTAAATAACTAGAGCTACATAGTAAAATCGTCTTTGAAATTAATTCAGGGCGTAAACGGTTTACAAAGAGTGAAATTTGTCCGCCCATAGAATGGCCAACTAATACAATATTCGCGAGAGATAAATGTTCGATTAAATCGATAATAATAGCTGCTAAATTGTGATAAGAATATTTAAAGAGATGAGATTTATCACTTTTTCCGAATGGTGGTAAATCAAGGGCAATTACTGTACCTTCCTTTGTTAGTAAAGGAATGAGTCGTCGATAGCTAAATGAGGAAGAGAGGAAGCCGTGAACGAGTACGAAAGTAGGTCGTTCTTTTTTAGTATTATGTTCATACAATTCGTAATGAATAGTAGTCCCGCGAGTGGAAAAAGTGAAGTAAGGGCATTTGCATTCATGGTTCATTTTTTGTCACTCCATTGATTTTTGTTCATATCATCTCCCGGCAAGAAACAAAATATGTTAACAAAAAAAGGCAAGATGACATCGTCATCTTGCCTTTCGCTTATTTATAATTACCCACGCACAATATTAGGTGGTGTTTTTCCTTGTAATCCTGCTACTAAATTTTCAGCAGCTGTCATTGCCATTTGCTGCCGAGTTTTTAATGTTGCAGATCCGATGTGCGGTAAAGTTACAACGTTTTGTAATGATAAGAGCGGATTCTCTTTTTGAATTGGCTCTTGTGTAAATGTGTCGATGCCGGCTGCAAATATTTTCTTTTCTGTTAACGCATGAATTAATGCAGTTTCATCTACTGTTTTCCCGCGAGAAGCATTAATGAAAATTGCTGTTTCTTTCATTAGTGAAAATTCCTTTTCACCGATAAGATGATACGTTTCATCTGTTAATGGAGTAAGAAGAATAATAAAATCAGATTGTTTGATTAAAGTTTGTAAATCACAATATGTAGCATCAAATTTTTGCTCAGCTTCTTCTTTACGGCGACGATTATAGTAAAGGACATTCATATCAAAGCCGAATTTCGCTCGTTTTGCGACAGCTTCTCCAATTCGTCCCATTCCGATAATACCAATCGTACTATGATGTACATCTAGTCCGAAGTGTTCTTTTCCAATTTCAGCGTTCCATTCACCATTTTTTACATAGGAATTGAGTTCGCAAACACGGCGACCAGCAGATAACATAAGAGCGAAAACGAGATCGGCTACTGTATCATCTAACACATATGGAGTATTCGTTCCGATAACATTTTGTTTTTCCATCGCTTTTAAATCAAAGTTATCATGGCCAACAGAAATGTTACTTACTACTTTTAAATTAGGAGCAACCTGCAATAACTCTTCATTTATAGTAGATCCGAAATTTAATAACCCATCTTTATCTTTTATTTTTTCTAATAGAACATCACGAGGTACTTTCTCGTTTTGATCCCATTTTTCAAAATCACAGTGTTCTGATAAATAGTTTTCTACAAATGTTGGAACTGGTTCGGCAATATATACTTTTGGTTTCACGGTTCCATCCCCTTTCCTCTTTACCTGGATTGGTGTGTGCTAATAATCAGCGGGATAAAGCATTCCGCTGATTAAAGTTTCACTTTATTTTGACATAATTCTCAAAAAAAATCTTCTTTTCAAACTGGAAAGAGTATTTGTATAATTTAGACAGAAACTAAAAGGAAGGATGATTTATATGGTGACAGAGAAAGAATTGGAATTATTAGCTTGTCTTGAAAAGAATAGTCGTTTATCTGTAGATACATTAGCGAAGTTGTTAAATATAGAAGTAGAAGAAGCGAAAAAAATGGTTACGAAATTAGAAAGTGAAAAGATTATCGTGGACTATGTAACACATATCGATTGGACAAAAGTGAAAGAACATACTGGTTTAACGGCGATGATTGATGTGAAAGTTACACCGAAGCGTGGTGTCGGTTTTGATGCAGTAGCTGAACAAATTTATCGCTATTCAGAAGTGAAATCCGTTTATTTAATGTCTGGGACATATGACCTTTCTATTACATTAGAAGGAAAGACGATGGGAGAAGTAGCTATGTTTGTTTCTGAGAAATTAGCAACAATTGAATCTGTCGTTTCAACGACAACTCATTTTATTTTGAAGAAGTATAAACATGAGGGGATTATTTATGAAAAGACAGATGATGATAAGAGAATTGTGGTGACACCGTGAAGCAATTTGACCTATCTAGAGTAGCAGAATCTTTACAACCGTCCGGTATACGAAAGTTTTTTGATTTAGCGGCAAGTATGAAAGGTGTTATTTCACTTGGAGTGGGAGAGCCGGACTTTGTTACACCTTGGAATGTAAGGCAAGCATGTATTCGTTCTTTAGAACAAGGATATACGTCATATACAGCAAATGCAGGATTATTGGAGCTCCGTCAAGAAATAGCAAAGTATCTAAAAAAACAATTTGCAGTATCTTATGATCCGAATGATGAAATCATTGTTACAGTTGGAGCGAGTCAAGCGCTAGATGTAGCGATGCGTGCTATTGTAAATCCTGATGATGAAATACTTATTATTGAACCAAGTTTCGTTTCGTATGCACCGCTTGTTACGTTAGCGGGCGGGGTCCCAGTTCCAGTGGCGACTTCATTAGAAGATGAATTTAAAGTACAGCCAGATCAAATTGAAGCAGCTATTACAACGAAAACAAAGGCAATATTACTTTGTTCTCCCAATAACCCAACAGGCGCAATGTTAAATAAATCCGAATTAGAAAAGCTAGCTGTTATTGTTGAGAAGTATAATTTAATCGTGTTATCGGATGAAATTTATGCAGAGCTCGTATACGACGAAGCATATACGAGTTTCGCGAGTATTAAAAATATGCGTGACCATACGATTTTAATTTCAGGGTTTTCAAAAGGGTTTGCCATGACGGGATGGCGTCTTGGGATGATTGCAGCCCCTGTTCAATTTTCAGAATTAATGCTCAAAATCCACCAGTATTCAATGATGTGTGCACCGACGATGTCTCAATTTGCAGCACTTGAAGCATTACGCGGGGGAAATGATGAAGTAATTCGAATGAGAGATAGCTATAAAAAACGTCGTAACTTTATGACGACATCTTTCAATGAAATGGGCTTAACATGTGATGTGCCAGGCGGGGCATTTTATGTCTTCCCTTCTATAGCTTCAACCGGACTATCTTCAGCAGAATTTGCAGAACAATTATTATTAGAAGAAAAAGTGGCTGTTGTTCCTGGAAATGTGTTTGGCGGGAGTGGTGAAGGATTTATTCGTTGTTCATATGCGACATCGCTTGAGCAACTTATGGAAGCAATGAAGAGAATGGAACGGTTCATAGAGAATAAAAAAAGGACAAAACACAATACGTTTTGTCCATAAAAGGGGGGGAATACTAGAAAGCCATGTGTTAGTATTCTATCCTAATATTGGAGAATTATACGTATTACAGGAAATTTTTTCGTGAATTTTGAATGAGTTCTATCAAAGTGGTATAATTTACTAATATAAGGTGAGAGTATCCTCGGTGTTTTACTTAGGATACTTACTCACTAATCGGATATTTAACAATAAATACATCTGCTTTGCTATTTACAATTGTAGAGAAAATGGTAAACGTATGGGAGTGTTTCACATGTCAGAACAATATACAACGGGAGTGGTTGTAACAGGGAAAGTAACTGGAATTCAAGATTACGGTGCATTTGTAGCTTTGGATGCAGAAACACAAGGACTTGTGCATATATCTGAAATCACAAATGGGTATGTAAAAGACATTCATGACTTTTTAAAGGTCGGAGATACAGTAGAAGTAAAAGTACTTTCAATTGATGAAGAACACAGAAAAATGAGTTTATCGTTAAAAGCGGCGAAAAGAAAGCAAGGACGAATTCTTATACCGAATCCATCAGAGAACGGATTTAATACACTGCGAGAAAAGCTAGCAGAATGGATTGAAGAGTCGGAGGTAATAAAGTAAAAGAGGAACGCATATGAGCGTTCCTCTTTTACTGTGACTTATGATATATATATTTGCAAATATGATTGCATGCAATCATATTCGTATGTCGGAGGCGAAAAAGACATACTGACTATTGAATTTCATGTGTTTCTGGGTGAGTACCAAGATTCTCGGATGGTTTAAATAGTAAGCCGAGATTGATAAGCCCAGAAATACCAACGATGCCGTAAATAATACGTGCAAGAGCTGAGTTCTGTCCCCCGAAAATAGCCGCTACTAAGTCAAACTGGAAGAACCCGATCAGTCCCCAGTTAACAGCGCCGATTACAGTGAAGACTAATGCGATACGTTGCAAGGTACTCATGAAAAGCCCCCCTTAATGTGAAGCGTGAGCAAGCAAGGAGTTAATAAGAAAATTTAACTCCTTTATAGAATGGTATAGTTTTGTTGTTTTTATACATGAAAAATGTACGAAAAACGATGTATATACATCTATACCGAAAAATTCGAATTTTTATGCAAAAAATGAACTTTTTCTAAAAAATAAATAATGGTTACGTTTACAATTGTTGAATCGCTTGATTTACAACTTTAGTTTCGCTAAAGTGAATACAGAAATACATATACATAATTGGAGGGAAAAAGATGAGTACACATGTAACGTTCGACTATTCTAAAGCGTTATCCTTCATCGGTGAAAATGAACTAACTTATTTACGTGATGCAGTAAAAGTAACACATCATGCAATCCACGAAAAAACTGGAGCTGGGAACGATTTCCTTGGGTGGGTAGAGCTTCCGCTTCAATATGACAAAGAAGAATTTGCTCGCATTCAAAAATGCGCAGAAAAAATTAAAAATGACTCTGACATTTTACTTGTTGTAGGTATTGGTGGTTCTTACCTAGGAGCACGCGCAGCAATTGAAATGTTAAACCATTCTTTCTATAACACGCTTTCTAAAGAACAACGTAAAACTCCACAAGTGCTATTTGTTGGACAAAACATTAGCTCCACTTACATGAAAGATTTAATGGACGTACTAGAAGGTAAAGACTTTTCTATTAACGTTATTTCCAAATCAGGTACAACAACAGAGCCTGCAATCGCATTCCGTATTTTCCGTAAATTATTAGAAGAAAAGTATGGAAAAGAAGAAGCACGCAAACGTATTTATGCGACTACAGATAAAGCGCGCGGTGCTTTAAAAACATTATCTGATAATGAAGGCTACGAAACGTTCGTTATTCCAGATGATGTTGGCGGTCGTTTCTCTGTATTAACACCAGTAGGTTTATTGCCAATCGCTGTAAGTGGCCTAAACATTGAAGAGATGATGAAAGGTGCAGCTGCTGGTCATAATGATTTCGCGAAATCAGAACTTGAAGAAAACCCAGCTTACCAATACGCAGTAGTTCGTAATGCTCTATATAATAAAGGGAAAACAATTGAAATGCTTGTTAACTATGAGCCAGCACTTCACTACTTCTCTGAGTGGTGGAAACAGTTATTTGGTGAAAGTGAAGGAAAAGATCAAAAAGGTATTTTCCCATCTTCAGCAAACTTCTCAACGGACTTACACTCATTAGGTCAATACATTCAAGAAGGTCGTCGTGACCTATTCGAAACAGTTCTTAAAGTAGGTAAATCTACACACGAACTAAAAATCGAATTAGACGACAACGATTTAGATGGATTAAACTACCTTGCTGGTGAAACGATAGACTTCGTAAACACAAAAGCATACGAAGGTACATTACTTGCACATAGCGATGGCGGAGTACCAAACTTAATCGTAAACATCCCTGAATTAAATGAGTACACATTCGGTTACCTTGTATACTTCTTCGAAAAAGCATGTGCGATGAGCGGCTACCTATTAGGCGTAAATCCATTTGACCAACCAGGAGTAGAAGCATACAAGAAAAACATGTTTGCTTTACTTGGTAAACCAGGATTTGAAGAATTAAAAGCAGAATTAGAAGAGCGTTTAAAATAATAAAAAGCGATCGGGTCTCCGGTCGCCTTTTATTATTTTATTGAAAGGTACATCGGTATATTCAAACTAGAATGGGTATGCTAAAGGAAAAGTCTAGGAGGGATGGGCTTGATTCCGATTCAATCAAAATTAGAAGGATGTACATATGCGTTATATAAGTTAGAAGAGGTTATGAAACCACTTGGATATAGTATTGGCGGCAATTGGGATTATGATAAAGGATGCTTTGATTATAAAATCGACGAAGAAGAAGGGTATCAATTTTTACGCGTACCATTTACAGCGGTGGATGGGGAACTAGATGTGCCTGGTGTAATAGTCCGTCTTGAAACACCGTATATTCTTTCACACGTATATCAAGACGAACTAGATGATAATGTTAATGCTTTAACAGCTGGAACGAGTGGATTGGATCAATTTGCGGAGCCGCAAGATCCAGATGGAGATGTGAAAAGAAAGTATGTCAATATTGGTAAAGTATTGGTACAAGAACTAGAAAATCATTTTTTTAATGGTGAATAACGATGAGTATGTCGCTTTCGATGAGAATGAAAGAATGAACTGGATTGATCATATATTGTTCGTCGCGCTTTACACCTAGTAAGAGAATGTTTTGCTTTAAAAGAGTATAGCTACAATTTGCAAAGGATTGTCCGGTGCAGGACGGGGGAATCTCCATCAGTTGTAATTTGTTATCAGAGATTTCATCGTAAAGTGAGAATAGTACACCTGAAATGGAAGGGAATAAAAGAGAAGCGGTAAATACATAGCTCGTTAATTTATTTCCTTCTATAATTTCTGATACGCCAGCTCTCGTTGCATTTTGGATTTGTTCAGAAGTAAGAAGTTCAGCGATGCAGTGAATGTTTGGATTAAGTCCTTTTGCAGTTAAAATATTTAAAATGGACTGTGTATCTGCTAAGCTTTCGTTCTTCTCTTTATCCGCTGTTATTAATATAGTGTGAGCTGTTGTAATGTTAGCTTTTAATAAAGTTTGATCGTGATGCGGACAACCTTTTATAAATTCTAAATGATGAAATGGCTTTGGAAGTAAAGAAAGTGTTTCATCAATTAAAACGATATCAAGGTTCGGTTGTAATATGTGCATTTGTTTTACAACATGTTTTGCACGCTCATTCCAGCCAACGATAATCATATGACCATTAGAGGTAGCAGCTGCCTCACCTTTAATTCTCATATATTGTTTATTAATCATGTCGGTAGCGAATAGAACCATATAATAAGAACAAAATCCCGTTCCTAATAAAATAATACATATACCAATAAGTTTTCCTATCGTTGTATGGGGGGCGAAATCGCCGTATCCAACGGTGAAAATGGTAACGATTGACCACCAAACCCCGTCGAACCATGTGGTGAAGTGAGATGGCTCTAATATATGTATAAGAAAGCCGGAGAAGGCAGTAAGTACAATAATAAAGCAAATTAAACGAAAAATAATGGAATCACGAAATGTATCTACTAAATTCGGACGGGATTTCAAGTTCCTATTCCTCCTTACTTTTCAGGACTACATTCATTGTTACCATTATAGAAAAAAGAAAAACTCTCTAATTAAAAAGAGAGTTCATTTCATAATTAATACATACTTTCAACTTCAGTTTGTTGAACACTTTCAAGATGCTGAAGAGCATAATAAACATCAGCAGTATGTCTTTTTTGATCGATAGACAATTTTAAATGTAAATAGTGCGAACCATTTTCCAATGTTTTGAGCTTCATGTTCTTAACTTTTATATCCATTTCTTTTATTTCTTCAATTACGGTCGGGATATTGTCCATATTTCGTACAACGAGTTTCACTGCGATATCACGTTGGCGAAATGATCTAGGACCGACGTATTTCATCGCTAATGGTATAAGTTCTACACTAATCATAAGGAAACACATTCCGAAAATAGCCTCGATATAGAAACCAGCTCCAACGGCAATGCCGATGCCAGAAGCACCCCAAATCATAGCGGCGGTCGTTAACCCCGCAATACTATCGTTTCCTCTGCGTAAAATTACACCGGCACCTAAAAAACCAATTCCTGATACAATTTGAGCGGCAAGTCGAAGTGGATCCATATTCATATGATCGGTATGTGGTAAGTTGTAAGCTGCTTTAATAGAAACAATAGTTAGGAGGCAACTAATAATAGAAATAACTAAACACGTTTTTAAGCCGAGTGGTTTACGTTTTAATTCACGCTCTAAACCGATAGCGAATCCTAAAATAGCCGAGAGACCTAGTTTTATTAATAAGTCGGTGTAGTCCATGTATATTCCTCCTTGTATGATATGGTATATGAATAAAACGTTTATCCCACATTAACGGGCAGTCAGCCCCGCCTCAAAATTCGCCGAATGCGAGAAAGTTAGGTGGGAGACGACTGCCCGTAAATGCCCGATTGGTGAAGGCTAATAATCAGTGGGGGGTGAACACCCCCCACTGATTAAAGTTTCACTTTATATAGAAAGAAACGTTTTTTGACAGAGTGACTTTCTATAGAATATATGTAGGAATTACTTAGAAATGAAAGAGATGTTTCGTTTAAGTATATGATATTAAAAAAGAAATGTAGTTGGTTTCAAAAAAGTTTTCAAAAGGTGTTGCATTTCATTTTTTCACATGATATATTAATAAACGTCGCTGATGCAGAAACGCAGAAAACGACAAAAAAGAAATTGAAAAACATAGTTGACATCGAAAAATGAAGATGTTAATATGATGAAGTCGCTTCTGAAGCGGCAGATAAGTTCTTTGAAAACTGAACGAAACAAACAACGTGAACGTCAATTTTTATTTTTA
>NZ_JBFPJH010000129.1:0-8828 GCF_040838255.1 Bacillus sp. C30
TTACTAGATTTTGTATTTTGTGTAAGATAATAAAGAATATTCAATTAACAATTAAAGGAAAAGATATAAATGAAGCTGCCACTATTACAAGTAGAGACAGAGAGACTTATTATTCGTCCATTTCAAAAAGAGGATTATGAAAGTTGGTTAGATGGATTCAATAAGAGGTTACCATCTCAATATAAATACGATGATGGCTATCATGACATGTCGTCTTCAACGAAAGAATGGTTTACGGAATGGATAAGAGGATTTGATGAGGCGGCACGACGGGATGAAATGTATGTGCTAGGTATTTTTCAGAAAGAAGATGGCGCCAATATTGGAAAGCTAGAACTTATAAAAATTTTACATATGGACTATCAATGGGCAATGATGGGTTACTCTATTCATAATCAACATTGGAAAAATGGATATGGAGTAGAAAGTGTAAAAGCTGCTCTGCCGTTATTTTTTAATGGCCTTCAATTTCATAGAATCGAATTACATATACATATCGATAATAAGCCATCCGTTCGTCTTGCAGAAAGAGCTGGTTTTTCATTTGAATGTACGAGAGAGGCATTTTCTATGGGGAATGGTAAGTGGGCAGATTTTCTTATTTATTATAAAAATAAGGAGATGGATATATGAGGGTACTTATTACAGGTGGAAATCGTGGATTAGGGTTACAGCTAGTGAAAGTGTTTCATGAAAATGGACATATTGTTTATCCGCTAGTTAGAACTGAGGTTGCGGTAACGCAATTGAAGAAAATGTTTAGTTCTAGATGTTTTCCTATATTAGCAGACTTATCGATTGATGAGAGTACGGAGCAAATTAAAAAACAGCTTGAGGAATATACAGAGTATATTGATCTAGTTATAAATAACGCTGGCATTACTGGGAAGGAGACTGAGGTTTTACATACAAATTCAGAAGAGTTAACGAACTTATTTAATATTCATTGCTTAGGTGTAATTCGAGCTGTAAAAGGTACATATGTGACTTTAGCTAAATCGGATCATCCGAGAATAATAAATGTGTCCTCTCGATTAGGTTCATTGCATAAAATGGCGAACAAAGAGTTTCCACAAGGTAAGTTCTCATATTCATATCGAATTGCTAAAGTTGCACAAAATATGTTAACGCTCTGCTTACAACAAGAGTTTGAGAATAAAGGAATTCGTGTAACCGCAATTCACCCTGGAAAATTAAAGACTGACATTGGTGCCTTTGATGCGAATATGACTCCGGCTGAAGGAGCACAAAATATATATGATTGGGTAATAGATTCAAATGAGAAGGTTTCAGGGAAGTTTATTGAGCCGGGTGTAGGTGAAATAAAGTGGTAAAGTACGATATTACAAGTATTCAAAATCTATTTGGCCTTTCCAAAAAAGTATTAAATGGTTTACCAAATGCAGTAACGATTGAAGAAATAGAAGAAGATGTTTTTTATAGCGCACAAACTTACAAAGAAAAGGTAAGTAGATTTGAAGAAGTTTGTTTTAACTGGGAGTTAAAAAGAGCGAGTATTGTATTAAACAAAAGGTTTAGTAGTTATAACGCAAGTGTAAAAGTGTTACTTGATGAGGGCTTTGATTTGTACGCGGCAAAGATAGAAGTGTGTAGAGAGTTGAACAATATAGAGTCGCTTGAAAAACAATATACATATCGTTCGATAGAAGAAGGGACATTATCGGAAAGAGAATTCACATGCATTTGGGAGCAATGTATGTTGGAATCAGGAAATCGACCGTCAATTCTGAATGTCGATGAACATTTGCATTCAGTGCAAACAGAGTTAGGTAAAGGTTGGGAAAAGTCATGCATTGTTTTTTATGATAAAAATGAGCCGATTGGTTTGTCCATACCGCATATAGAGCCTGGAACAGAAAGTGAAGGACGGTTATTTTATTTTGGAGTAATGCCTTATTATCGCGGGAAAGGAATTGCTTCCCAACTGCATCTTCAATCTTTACATATGTTAAAGGAAATGGGGGCTACTTATTACATCGGAAGCACACATACTTCAAATGAAAAGATGCAGAGGATATTTTGGAGAAATAATTGCGTGATAAAAACGGAGATAGAGAGTTATTATAAATTATTTAAAAAGGATTAGGAGATAGGTAAATGAAGAACATAAACGTATTTCATTACGACGCATTTACGAATAAACCAAATATGGGAAATCCAGCAGGTGTTGTACTAGAGGCGGATGGATTAACGGAAGAGGAAATGCAGCGTATTGCTGAAAAGGTTGGATTTAACGAAACAGCTTTCGTTCTTTCTTCAGAAGTAGCAGATATAAGAATTCGCTATTTTACACCTGGGCATGAAAATGATTTATGTGGTCATGCGACAGTAGGGACAATATATGCACTTCATAAAAGAGGAATATTGGGAGGGAAACATAATTTAACGATTGAAACGAAGGCGGGGGTTTTACCAATACATATAGATGCGAATGAAAATGGGGAAACTTTTATTAAAATGAGACAAGCAATACCTAAGTTTCAAAGTTTTGCAGGTTCCAAAGAGGCATTAGCTCACAGTATTGGTCTTGAAGTGAATGATTTAGATGAAAATTTACCGATTGTATATGGAAATACTGGTATTTGGACTTTAATTGTACCTATCAAAAAAATTGATGCATGTGAAAGAATGAAACCTAATAATAATGAATTTCCATCGGTGCTAAAAGAAATGCCGAAGGTTGCGATTCATCCACTTTGCTTAGAGACATATGATGCAGAAGCAAAAATGCACGGTCGTCATTTTTCATCACCTTATTCTGGAACGATTGAAGATTCAGTGACAGGAACAGCTTCAGGTGTAATGGGAGCGTATTATGCGACGTATTTGGAGAAAGATTTTGACCATGAATTGGAGTTAATCGTTGAGCAAGGACAGGAAATAAATAAAGATGGTCGTGTAATGGTTTATGTAACGAAAGATGTAGAAAATGATAACTTACAAATTGATATTGCTGGAACAGCGGTGTATGTAAAAGAGTTTGAAATTTCAATATAAAAGAATGAAGCCCAGTATATAACCGGGACTTCTTCTTACCTGTTCAACACTTCAATATACGAAGCATCCCCAGCTGTTCTAATAGTAGAGCGGAAATTATTGTTTTCTAACGTTTCAGCAACTTGTTTTAATTGCTGTGCATCATCGTGATGAATGAGTAAACTATCTGCACCACTTTCTTCTATATGAATATGCTCAACATTTCCAATCGCTTCATGTATAGCTTTTAAAAATTCAGGTTTCATATTGTCCTCCTATATGTATGTAACGTCGTTAAATAGTATTTCCTTATTTTTGAAATATAAAAGTAAATGAAAGGAGAAATGAAAATGAATATAACGCAGTTCAAAGAACATATTACATCACTTTTTGAAGAGCATCTTAATAAATACGGTGATGACGAGTATGGCTTTACTCACATTAGTAAAGAGGAATTTCACAAAATAGGTTACACGACAAATTTGACGCTAGAAACAATTGAAGAAGCGTATAGAAATGGTATCGATATGATAGTTACACATCATGCACCGTGGAGTTTTCTATTCGGTATGAAAGAGGCTTGTATTGAGAAATTAAAAGAATATGAAATGAATCATTTTTGGATTCATTTGCCGTTAGATTTTGTAAAGTTTGGCACGTGTACGTCGTTATTTAATGAAATTGGGATAGACAAAATACTGGAATATTCCACGTATGAGGAAGAAAAGCTACCGGGCATAGGAGAATATAAAGAAGCGATTCCGTTTTCAAATTTAGTTGAAAAACTTGAAGAGAGAATGGAAGAGAAAGTGAAGAGCTGGAAAAATCATGACAGGCCAGTAAAACGGATTGCGATATTAACAGGTGCAGGAAACAATACAAACCTTATTGAGCGTGCGCTAGAAAAAGGTTGTGATACGTACATAACGGGAGAAAAAACATTATATACAGTGCAACATGCGAAATTTAAAGGCATCAATTTGATTGTAGGAAGCCACACATTTACAGAAGTATTTGGTGTAGAAAGTTTGGCTCGTAAGTTAAAAGAAAGAGATCGTGCAATAGAGATTATTAGATTAAATGAAGAGCATTTGGAGTGAGGGAAATGGTAACTATATGCGCAAATTATGGGGAATCAAAAGTGAGGTTAACGTGGAAAAAAGATTGTATATTGCCAGAATACGAAAGAATCACGAGTGTTCACGGTTTTTGTTTTCATAATAATAAGGTTTTACTGATAGACCATGAGCAGCGTGGTTGGGACTTTCCTGGTGGGCATATAGAAGAAGGGGAACTACCAGAAGAATGTTTTAAAAGAGAAGCGTGGGAAGAAGGTTATGTAAAAGGAGAATGTACTTTATTTGGATATATTATCGTTGACCATAGTGATAATCCAAATTGGAATGAAAATAGTCCGTATCCAAAAGTAGGGTATCAGCCGTTCTACCGGATGGAGATTAATGAAGTGCATAAGTTTGACGGTGAGTATGAATCCGATAAAAGGATGTTTGTTAGAGTAGAAGAGAGTGCAGCGTATCATTATAAATGGAATGAATTATATGATGAAATCTTGAAGGAAGCCGTTTTGATAAAATAAAAATTAATTTCTGCAATATTAAGATGTTAGAAGGGATTCTCTTGCAATTGTCAAATAATAGTAAATTTGTCTTTTGAATTGAAGGAATCTTCAGATGCAAGGGTGAGTGAATGAACATTTCAGTAATCGCTAAACAATTAGTTAATGAGAAGATTATTTCACATTATCCAAATAGCATGAAAGTGTTGAGCGGAGGAACGACAAGTACAGTGTATTTGTTGGACGAAAAATATGTTGTAAAGCTGAATGAAGCGAAAGTAATACGTGAAGAAGCTAATTTTCTTTCTTTTTATGAGGGGAATGCTTTATGTTCAAAGCTTTTGTATAAAGAACCTTTACATACATATTTCGTGTATTCTTTCCTTGAAGGTAGTACTTCGTGCGAACAAGGACATAAACGAAGTACGCTTATTACACTTGTAAAAGAAGTTATCAATAAGTATAAAATTGTTCCAGGTACAGATGGCTGGGGATGGAAAGAAAGTCTGGTTCAATCTTGGAATGAATTTTTAAGGGCAAATGTGATGGAAGCTTATGAAAATGTAAGACGTTACATAAGTGAGGAAGAGTATAGAATTGTTCTTAAACTAGCGAATAGTCCAAATAGGGGGACTGGAATAAATCAGCCATTTTTAGTACATGGTGATTTTGGATTCCATAATTTTATATTCCGGGAGAATAAGCTGTGCGGTGTAATTGATCCTTTACCAGTGTTAGGAGATCCTATATACGATTTAATTTACGCGTTCTGTTCAACTCCGGAAGATTTAACAAAAGAAGCAATTTGTTATGCGATGAAACAATGTGTATTTCATAAAAAAGAACGAGATTTATATGAGGAAATGGTCATAGGCTTATATTTACGTATAGATACGTGTATAAGACACCACCCGAAAGATTTAGAAGATTACTTAGTAGCTTGGCGTTATTGGATGAATGAGATTATGTTCGATAGCGAAAATAAGACGACATTATAGCACTTATATTTTGGGGGAGATATAGAAATGAACATTTCAGAAGCAAAAAGAGATTTAGCACAAAAAACGAAGAAGGGATTTCCTGTTATAATAGCTGGTCTTTTATTTTGGATTGTAGCGAGCATAACTGGTGTTCTTCTTTCAGAAAAGCAAGTTGTGTGGGTATATTTAATTGGTATGGGCTGTGTGTTTCCTTTCGGCTTAATGATAGCTGCTATATTAAAAATTGACATGTTTGCGAAAGGAAACCCGCTAGGGTCTTTAGCTGGAGTAATTGGTGGGATAAATGTATTGAATATTCCGTTTGTATTACTTGCATATTTTCAATTTCCGGAGTGGTTACCTTTTGTAGTAGCGATGTTAATAGGTGTTCATTTTTTACCATATGTATGGATTTATGAAAGTAAAAGTTATGGTTTTTTATCAGTAGGAACTGTATTAGTAACGTCAGTATGTGGGATTCTTTTTGCGGAAAAAGGATTTATTGTAATTCCTATGGCGGTTACAGTTGTCTACTTTATTACTCTTATAAGCGTATCACTTGAAAATAAAAAAGCAGAAAACGATCAACAAATATCAGCTTAATAAAAAATTAAAGGGATAGGGGAATAACTATGAATAATTTCGTTTGTACAACGTGTGGAGTACAGTATGCAGCGAGTGTGGAAGAACCAGTAAGTTGTGTTATTTGTGATGAGGAGAGACAATATGTTAATCCGAAAGGGCAGTCTTGGACGAGTTTAGAAAACTTGCAAACGAGTGATACATATAAAAATGAAATTATAGAAGAAGAAAATGGGCTTTATAGTATTACGACAAAACCAGAATTTGGGATCGGTCAAACGGCATTTGTAGTAAAAACAGAGTCATATCGTTTGTTATGGGATTGTATTACTTATTTAGATGACACGACAATTGAGAAGATAAAAGAGTGGGGCGGATTAGATGCGATTGCACTATCCCATCCGCATTATTATTCAACCCAAGTAGAATGGGCAGAAACATTCGATGTACCAATTTATATACATGAAGACGATAAAGAGTGGGTGATGCGTCCAAGTAGTCGTATTATTTATTGGTCTGGTGAGTCTTTACAATTAGCGGATGGGATTACTGTACATCGTCTCGGAGGGCATTTTAGTGGCGGTTCTGTATTACATTGGGAAGAAGGTAATGATGGGAAAGGTATTTTATTAACAGGTGATATTATTCAAGTTGTAGCAGACCAACAGTGGGTGAGTTTCATGTATAGTTATCCGAACTTAATTCCACTACCAGCAAGGAAAGTGGAAGAGATGGCGAATCGAGTGAAGCCGTTACAATTTAATCGTCTATATAACGCCTTTCACCGAGTAGTAAAAGAAAATGCAAATGAGGCAGTTGAACGTTCTGCGGAAAGATATGTGAAAGCGGTAGAAGGAAAGTTGTTTCATACGTAAAAGGAGTGCTAGATTAATGAAAACGTTAGTATGTTTTGGTGATAGTATTACAGCTGATGAAACATTTTTTGATGGAACGCCGAGGTTAACACCACGTTTGCAAGAGATGTTTCCAAATTGGAAAGTGGTTAATGCAGGTGTTCCGGGTGATAATACGTTCGATGCGTTAAATAGGATAGAAGATGATGTACTATCACATAAACCAGACTTTGTAACGGTTTTTTTTGGTACAAATGATTCGGTGTTATTTGATCCAGTTCCATTACAGTCGTACAAAGAAAATTTAGAGGGAATTGTAAGTGCGATCTCACCAGAAAAAGTATTACTTATTAGTCCTGCACCGGTTGATGAAGCAAGGCAACATAATAGAACGAATGAAGTACTCGGTCAATATGTAAATGTGGTTGAGGAAGTGGCGAAAGAAACAGGAAGTCATTTTCTCAATTTGTACGCTGAAATGATTCAAGAAAAGGATTATAAGAGATTTGTAGAAGATGATGAAAAAGACGGTTTACACTTCGGACCACAAGGTTATGAATATTTAGCGAAGTTAATTTGTGAAAAGTTAAAAGGGATTTTGTAGGAAGCAAAGCGTGGGCGCTTTGCTTTTTTGTATTTCTTGTAATGAATTCGCGTGTATTAAGTTGGCTTTTTCGGTATTCACACGAGTAAAATATAGTATCTTTTCGCAAGGACATTGTAGCACTGTAAAAATGCAAACACCTTACTATATTTTAATTAATCAAGGAAGTAGACAATTCCTGTACTAAATGTTTAGTACCTATAGCACTTTAAAGTACATACATTTTTAATGTGTTAAATATAATTCATAATAGCACCAGTAAGAAGAAAACAAGCGTTACGGTACTATAGAGTCTGGTAATTCTAAAAAATGCCAATGTGGTATAAGACAATTAGGGAGGTTAAAGATATGAGTACTTCAAATTTGAGTGAAATAAGTAAACAAATATTAATAGAGGAGGAAACACTTCAATTTTCCTCTTTTACAAATGAAGATGCCTTGCAATTAGGTTTATTTATCGTTGAAACAGCAAAGCGAGAGGGAAAGTTGATTGCTGTTGATATAACCAAAAATGGTGTGCAATTATTTCATTTCAAGATGACGGGGACTACTGAGGAAAATACGAAATGGATTGAGCGTAAAAAACGGGTCGTTTCCCTGCATAATCATAGCTCGTATTATATGCAGATAGAAAGTGAAATAAGCGGAGTTCCATATCATGAAAAATACCGTTTAGATGGCTCGGAATATGCTGCGTTTGGTGGATGTTTTCCTATCCAAATAAAAAACGTAGGGGTTATTGGAATGATAACTGTCTCAGGATTACCACCAGAAGTAGATCATGAATTGGTTATAAGAGCAGTTAAAAACCATTTAAATCAATAATAGAAGTAATTTTAAAGGTTAAATAAAAAGGCAAAAATGAACATATTCCTGTTCGTTTTTGCCTTTTTATTATTTCTTTTTCGGCCTACGTACTAACTCTCCACCGCAGTTTGGGCAAACATTTTGCCTTTTCTCTGTACATGGTGCACAAAATGTACATTCATACACGCATATGTATGCTTCAGAATCGGGCTGAAGGGAATGGTCGCAAATTTGACAGTTTGTTTTCATTTCTAATGCCATAGTAATCCTCCTTGTTGTTTGAAAGTTCTTAATTTAATTATAATTAATATTGTAGTAAAAGTCTTTTTTAATTGAAAAGAAATAAAAGGATTATGTTGTTGTTTGAAATGAAATATAACCGTTTATTTTAAATTTGATAATTTACTATAGTTGGATTATTATGGAAT
>NZ_JBFPJH010000130.1:0-8809 GCF_040838255.1 Bacillus sp. C30
CATATAAGCCGCTTGATGATCACGAGTTCTACGAAGTTGAACATCCAAAGTATGTTCAGAGTGTGAAAGGCATTTTCATTCAATTGAAGGATGATGATAAAAACTAAATCCCTTTTATACGGCCGTATACTCTGGGATTTTATCTTTATAAAAAAATAATACTATCAAATTTATTAGAAAAGGAATGGGAAAACGTATGAAAAAGAAAGTAGTTACATGTATCATGTTGGCATCTCTTGCTACTGGAGGAGAAATCCCCTTAAATGTTCTGACAAATCCTGTCGTTCAGGCAGAAAGTATAGAAGAATTGGATATTTCATCATCTTTACGGAAACTAGGTACACTATCTGTACTGATACAAATGTCTATAGATCAGTCGCTTAAGCGTCCAAATGTTAATGTAATTGAAATTCCTGCTTTAAATTCAAATCAACAGGCTGTAAAAACAGCTATGAAGAAATGGGAAAACGAATTACATCCGAAAGAAATGCAACTATATGCTAGGAGTAAGGCATTTGTTTATAAATTCGATAGCTATTACCCTCAATTAAAAAACTTTGTAGATAATGAAACAGATCAACAGGGGTTTTTAGATCGATTAGAAACGCTTCAAACAGCAGTAACATCAAATCAATCCAAAATTCAAAGTCATATCAATGAATTGGAAGAATTTAAATCAGATTTATCAAAGAGCATAAAAAAAATTGATGCAAATGTAGAAGCAGGACAAAAATTATTGGGGGGAAGCAAAAAAATTGATGAGCTGAAAACAACCATTACGGATGCACGAGTTTCTATCGATAAAGACTTACAACAAATTGCGTTAGTACCAGGCGCACTAAATGAAGCAGGATTGAAATTATTTAAAGAAATATATACCACGATAAAAGAAATCATAGATCCAGTTGCAGATGCCGCAATGGAAGCTATAAATAAAGGAAAAGAAATAGAGAACTCTATCTTAGAGGCTGAAGCAAAAGCTGAAAAAGAGGCCAAAGAAGCTGGCAAATCCGAATCAGAAATTGCAGAGTTAAAAAAGGAAGCGCGTGAAAAAATAGAAAAGGATAAAAAAGCGGAGATTGCTGCGGCAGCAGAAGCAAAAATGAAAGATTACGATTTAATAAAAGCAATAGATCTGGATCGAATAGAAAAAATGTATAAAGAATTTGGTCAATTGAATACATTGACGATAGAACAGCAGCGCTCTCTCAAGGATTTATCTGTACAAAATCAAAAAATATATGATGCGACAAAAGATTTAACCATAGCCGAGGCTCAACAAACTAAAATGCTTCTTATGCAAAATGATGTACATGTTTTTGCGGAATATATAGATAGAGAAATCGTATCCCTAAACACATATAAAAAAGATTGGAGTCACATTGGAGATAGCATTCAACAACTATCTGTTGCTACAACAGCTACAGGTAAAACAGCTAAATTAAAAAGAGTACAGGAACTATGCAAGCAACTGAAACAACAAATAGATCAATTGAATAGCTAGTTTCGTGTGATAAATATACGGAGAAAAAATTTAGGAGGAACCAAAAAATGAAAAAGATTCCCTATAAAGTATTAACATTGGCTACACTAGCTACCATTGTAACGACGAGCGATATTCTGCCCATGCATGTATTTGCTGAAGAACAAGTGGTACAGCAAACAACAAATCAAGAAGCTACGTATAAATTAGGACCAGAGGGTTTAGAGCAAGCTTTAGCAGAGACAGGATCAAAGATGCTTGGAATGAATATCTATGCGAAAACGATTAATGCACAACCAGATGTTGACCTTTCCGGTTTGCCCTTAAATACAGAAGGAAAGGCATTAACAAAACAAATTCATAAGGATCAGGCAACTGCAAGAACGAATGCAAATTATTGGTTAAATACTGCAAAACCTAAAATTCAGGGGGTGGCGCGTGATGTTATCAATTATAATACGGAATTCCAAAATTATTATACATCATTAGTAGATGCAGCGAAAAAAGAGGATAAAGCAGTACTAAAAGAAGGATTAGAAGACTTACTCGATACACTTACACAGAATTCAAAAGATGTAGAACAAGTCGTATCTATGTTAAAAGAATTTAAAAATAAATTATATACAGATTCGGCACAGTTCAGAAGAGATGTAGATGGTACAGACGGGACAGTCGGGCTTACTAGCATCTTGGCAGGACAAAATGCACTGATTCCAGAGCTTCAAAAAGAAATAAAGGCGTTAGGAAAAACACAAAAAGAACACTTTGATAATATACTCGGTTGGGGGATTGGTGGTGGACTTGGTACAGTTGTTTTACTTGGAGGAGCCATTACGGGAACCGTTGTCGTAGTGGTGACTGGTGGAACTGCAACACCGTTGGTTGTTGGTGCACTTACGGCTTTAGTCGCTGGAGGGGTCGCATTAGGGACAACGAGTGGCATCCTGCTAGAGAAGAATATAAAGTCGTATGATGAAATATCTAAACATATTAGCACATTAAGTGAACAAGCAGACCAAGCTCAAAAAGCTACCATTTCGTTAGAGGTTGCGAAAGGGCACATCTCAACTTTAGCTGAAACCGTGGATAAAGCCATCGATACACTTACAGAGATCAAAAAACAGTGGGAACGCATGGCATCTAACTACCAAATTTTACTTGTAGATGTAGATGATATGCAATACCAAAAAATGGTTCTGATGATAGAAGACTTAAAGGTAGCTAAAATGGAGTGGAATGATATTTACAAGAATGCGGAATTGATAGCGAAGGATTTGTCTCCTGTCGAATCAAAAAATTGAGGACTCATATTTTTTAGAAATATATTTTAATTGAATGCCACCCACTACGATCAGTGGGCATTTTCTATACACAACAAACTAGCGTTCCGTTTATTTAACAGACTCAATTTATAATTATTATGTAAAACTCACAACCTATCCAGCTTATTTTTAGTCACATTTCAACGAATTCAGAAAACAAAGTTTTTTAGAAACAAAATAATAAAACAGATTCAGATTACACAAGGAGGATATTAGTATGAAAACATTGCCGTATAAAATACTCATTGCATCAAGTTTATTGACCGTTGCAACAGCGAATGTTATAGCCCCTACTGCAGCTTTTGCGAGGGAAGTGGGACAAGTGGCAAACGAAAATGCCGAGAACCCTGATTTTGCAGCAAACAATGACGCAATGAAAGCAACATTAGAAAAAGCAGGCCTTTTTGCTCAAGCGATGAATGAGTATTCGCACATGTTAATTCACAATCCAGATGTGAATTTTGAAGGAATTGAAATTCACGGCCATACGGAGTTACCAGGTAAAATTAAACAGGATCAAGTAAATGCGAGAGAGAATGCTAAATATTGGGATACGAAACTAAAAAGAACACTTTTGGATAATTTAAACAACATTACAACCTACGATCTAACATTTCAAAATTATTATGACGATTTAGTAGAAGCAGCTAATATGGGGGACAAAGACTTATTAAAAGAGGGTATCACAGACTTACAGGAGGATATTCAGAAGAATAAGCAAGCTGCGACTAAATTAATAAAAGAATTAAAGACATTTAAACAACATGTGGGTGACGATTCCCGAACATTTAAAGCGAATAAAGACACTTTACATATGGTCTTAAACAGCCAAACAGAGGGACTGGATGATGATGAAAAACGTTTACAAACAGTTTTAGATAAAATTAACCATTTTAAACGCGTTGAAACTGCAGGGATCATAGTAGTTTCAATACCAACGATTCCGACTATGATTGCTGGTAGTACCATGCTAATTGTATCAGGGAAGCAGTTAAAAGAGTTAGAACCATTATTAATACAGCTGCGTCAAACCGTAGACTATAAAAAAACACTGAATCGAGTGGTTACAGTTGCTTATAATAATGTTGATGAAATGCATAAAGCTATTAGTGACGCAGTTGATGCTTTAGAATACATGTCCACTCAATGGGATGATTTAGATTCTCAATATGCAGGCGTGCTTAAATTTATTGATAAAGCCTCTACTAAAGATCCAACTAAAAGTTTAAACCTTTTAGTAAAGCAATTAAAAAATGCTAAAGATAGTTGGGCGACATTACACAAAGATGCAGCTACACTAAAAGAAGGTATAAAAGAATTAAAGTTAGAACCAGTTCAACAATAAAAAAACCCAAATGATAGCCATTATTACCTTATATTGATGGCTATCATTTGGGTTTAATCAAAGAAAATTCAATGATGCAAGGAGAGGGGAAATATAATGTTTATTCGAAAATTAGTATGCCTTTGTTGTCTAACGGTGAGCCTATTGATACCAGCTTCTCAAGCGAATCGCGTGTTTGCAGAATCGGATATACCAACTCTTATGGATGGAGTGGTAAATCATATTATAGATTTGCATCATTCTTTTACAGAAAAAGTGAATGGTGCGAGGGACACAAACATTCCATCTACGGTTTTATCTTCAGTAACTGAGCACGAAAGAATTGCCTACGAGCAGGCTCAACTGTGGAAAAATTCTGTAAAAGGAAATATGGAAAGGATTCAAAATCAAATTTTGGAATATGATCCAACATTTAATCATCTTTATGAAGAAATGAAACAACAAGTGAATATCAATGATAAACAACAACTTGTACAATTGTTACAAACACTACAACAGGATATTTCGAATAAAAAAGAGAATGTTAGTGCATTCATCACACAAATAGAGACCTTAAAAGAAACAGGATCTTCCAATTCAAGACAACTGCAAGTAGATCAAGCCCAAATCAATCTATGTATGGACGGATATCGTACAGAGATTGATCGCTTGTTGGATCAATTAGATAAAGCTACTTCTACTAAAGAACGGGAACTTTTAGCAGATCAAATGATGGAACCATCCGCTAAGTTATATGATAAATTAGAACCTTTATATAATAGTGTAAGTACCTTGATTCAAAACGTTAATGGAGTAAATAATGGCGTATTCACGGTTGGATGGCAAATTTCTCTAACAGAGATGCATACTAATTGGAACTTACTAGATTCCACATTAACAGAATTAATGGAACAAATTAAAAAAGCTCCAAATGTGAATCAAGCATTTATTAGTAAGCGGTTAAATACGATAAAAGATATATGGAATATGGATATTATTGAGAAATTGAACAATTAAAATGGATTTTTACAATATGTAATGGATGCCAATAACCGTTCTGTTGCAAAGTTTAAAAAAGTGTAAATATATTTTGCAAAATATATTTACATCTTAAGAAGTGATGAATAATTGCTGTCATTCATCATTAAATGGATTGACTCCGTATCAATATTCAAAATCAATTGCGTAATCTAATTGATGTTCCAGTTTTTCTTGACCAGGTCAACCGCCAGTTGAACAGAAATATAGTAACTCTTCCCTAACTAAACAGCACGCCCAGTTGTACGGTCGAAGTTGGGAAGAGTTACAAGGATAACAGGAAATATCTATGTTATGAATGAAATAATAAATATAGAATAAGAAGCCTTAAGCGGGGCTTTTTTCTTTGCAGGAATTTTTCACCCCTCATGGAATACTCTCACTAGGAGGTGTTGTGACGTTATGACGGACGAAATTGTTTATTCTGCTAGTGAAGTATACAAACGACTAGAAATAAGTGATAGCACCCTTAGAAAGTACATGGAAGTATTACAACGAGAGGGGTTCACAGTAAAGAAGAATAAGCGCGGCCGACGGGACTATTCAGAAGGCGATATTGTAGTTATTGAGAGATTAATTGACCTTAGCAAGCATGACGGTATGACGCTAGAAAAGGCAGCCAAGATGATAGCGCGGCAAATAGAAAAGGTTAATCCTGATCTGATTAAGGAGGAGCCCGAAGATAAGAATTTAATCCCATTCCACATTCAAAAACAGCTCCAGCAACAGTACAGCGTTATGGTGCAAGAAACGAATCAGGGTATGTTATCAATGGAAAAGCGATTGAGTGCACAGGCGAAGCAAAGTAACGAGGAAATCAAAGCGAGTGTAGAAGCGCATAATGAACGAGTTGAAAAACGATTGGAAGCACGGGATGAGACACTTATGAAAACATTACGTGAGATGCAGGAAGCGAAGAAGTTAATGAAGGAAATTCGGGATGAAGTTGCTGCAGCGAAAGAGAAGAAAAAGCCGTGGTGGCGGTTCTGGTAAGGGATTAAAAAAAGAAGCATCCTTAATGAAAAACAAGGAGACTTCTTTTTTCTTTATTTATTCTCTAATGTTTCATAAAGACGTTTGTACATATCTTTATATGCTTTAGAATGGCGATTCGCTAAATGGGCATCTATGTAACTTTCAACCAGCATATCAATAATGTTGTTAATTGATGTTTTATCCATACCTTCTTGCTCTTGAATAAATGGTTTAAGGGTATTTAGCTTTAGCAATGCAGCAGGTGAAATTTCAGCTGTTTTAGATGGGACTAAACGTTGATCTGGTTTCTCTGGTGTCTGTATTCCTTTTTTCGTGTTAGTTTGACCGCTTTGAATAGTTAAATCTGAACTTTCGGTAATAGGCGTCACAGTTACCACAAAAGATTTACCTTTATTTTCCAAAGGTACCACTCCTATTTAGTTTGCTATCTTAAACCGATAAAACTATTTTGCTTGTTATATAGAGGGGAAGACATAAATATAGAAATATCCCTATTTATATAGAGGGATATTTCTATATTTTTCAAACCTCTGTTAAAAGCTTGAATTTCCTTTTCTGCTCAGGTGTCAGCTCGTTTTCTACATAACGATCTATAAGTAAATCGATGATTTCATAAGTGAATTTTGTGTTTGTAAGTTTCATTAACACTTCAAGTTCTTCTTTGGATTGGTTTGAAATTTTTATGCTACCTTGCTGATTTTTGAATTTCTTTTTTGGTTCGGTTGTTTCGTTTCTTTTTTCTTTTCGAGTTACTTGCTTTTCTTCTGTCTTAGGTTGAGAAGAAACAGCTGGAACTTCGTTATTTTCCACTACAGCTTGTCCTTGCTCTGGTACATAAGGCTCAGTAGGTTCAAAGTTACTTTTCTTTCTACCTAGTAAACCAGGAGTTTTCGCCATTTTACACACCAACCTTCATTTTTTCGAACATGTCGATACGAGATAATAACTCATCACTAATTGTTTCGTATAGTTCAATTACATTCATATCATGTCTATCTTTTTCAGTAATACCATTCACATCAAATCGTTTAATACGTTCCATTTGAGGGACAATGTTTTTGAATAGGTTTTCTTCACCGAAAATTTCACGAGCGTTCTCCATGATATACTCGTCAACCTTACCGTTGTTTTTTAATAGGACAGGCAGAACGCCAACTACTTCAATATCAAGATCATATTGTTCCTTTAACTTGATAAGCTCATTAACATAGTTCTCAGCACCAGTAAGAGAACGTTCTTGTGTTTGCAGAGCAATTAGAACATAATCAGAAGCCACAACTGCATTTTTTGTAACTTCTAGTGACATAGGAGGAACGTCAATAAATATGTAGTCATATTTATTCTTTATCTTTTCAAGTAATCCTTTAAAGTAATGATCTTCCTCAGCTTCCGAAGAACAATTTTTATAAAGGAATTTTGCGAAGTCCTGAAAATCAACGTAAGAAGGAAGTAAATGTAAGTTCTCCATAATTTCCACTTCTAAGCCGTCTAGGTTCCCCTCTTGTATTCCCTTCATTAATGTTTTTTCTACTGTAACAATTTCATCAGGGTTAAGAATGGATTTTGTTAACATTAAAGACTTTGTTGCGTTACTTTGTGGATCAAGGTCAACAAGTAGTGTACGCTTGCCCTTTTTAGCAAATTCATAAGAGTTCAATACAGCATTTGTGGTTTTACCGACTCCACCTTTGTAGTTACCTACCGTAATTGTAATAGTCATTTTTAACACTCCAGTTATATTATTTAAAATTCCCCTATATCCCTTTATAGAAATAGGGAAATAGGGAGATTTCTATATCTTTAAATAAATTATAACAATGAAGTACGGTATATGCAATAGAATGATAAAGTTAGTAATTTATAACAGAAACGTTGGTATCAAAAGAATTTTTGATTTATGAAGTAGGAAGAGCTAAGAAATAAATATGTAATTTCGTAGAGAAGTTAGTAGGGGGGGGATAACAAAAAAATAGGGAAATATAGATATGGGGATATTATTAAAAAAGCGCACAATTTCGCTGTTTACAAACAAAAAAGCTTGATGTAACGTAATAAACAACAAGCATCATTCTACAAAACAAAACATAATTTGATATTTTACATAAACGAAGATTATGAAGATCGACGAGATAAATTAAAAACAATTGAATATGAACAGAAAACAAAAAAGCCACTCCCCTGTGCTATCGGCTACCAACCGATAACGGGAATGACTTTGTCCTAGCAAGTGTACCACCACTTGGCTAGATATAAACTGTATTAACCGACAGTGTTTACGTTTAAGTAGTGTACCACCACTAACCTTAAACAACTATGCCTTTTCACGAGGCTTCTTTGATATACCCATTTTATCTATTGTTTGGATAAATATCAACTAGTAAATACTAGTTTTGATTAGTTTGTAGTCCAAAAGATATATACCGGGCATCTCTAAACCTAGAAGTCTTGTGAATGTACAGGTCATTTAGGAATTGGAAATGCCTTTTTGTTTTTTGTTCGCGTGGAATTGCCTGATACCACGTAAATAAAAACTGATAAGTCGTAATTCCGTGCTGCTATACATTTAGCGGGAACGTGTTACGGCGTGGCTAGCTGTTGGTCGTGCAGGGGGTACAGAGTATACGCCTACAAAAACAGCACCCCTCA
>NZ_JBFPJH010000131.1:0-8808 GCF_040838255.1 Bacillus sp. C30
TCTAAAAACTCTGATACATTGAAATAGAAATGTAGTTTCATATTATTGTAAAGGCTTACAGTTATGTGCACGAAGATCTATTAGGATTGGAGGAAATAATGATGAAAGCTGAAGAAAAATTTTCCCCGGGATTAGATGGTGTAGTAGCAGCGGAAACGAAAATTTCGTTTCTTGACACAGTAAAAGGTGAAATTGTAATTCAAGGGTATGATTTAATCGAACTCTCAAAAACAAAAGAGTATTTAGACATTGTGCACCTTTTATTAGAAGAACGTTTACCGAATGAGGATGAGAAAGCAACAATTGAAAAGAAATTAAAAGAAGAATATGCAGTGCCAGAAGGTGTATTCAATGTTCTAAAGGCATTGCCTAAGGAAACGCATCCTATGGATGGGCTACGTACAGGTGTGTCTGCATTAGCTGGTTACGATAGTGATATCGAAAACCGCTCGTTAGAAGTGAATAAAAGTCGAGGATACAAGCTTTTAAGTAAAGTGCCAAATATTGTAGCGAATAGCTACCATATTTTAAATAATGAGGAACCAATTGAGCCTCTTCAAGAATTGTCATATAGTGCGAATTTCTTCTATATGTTATCTGGAAAGAAACCAACTGAACTTGAAGAGAAAATCTTTGATCGTTCCCTTGTTTTATATAGTGAACATGAAATGCCAAACTCTACATTTACAGCACGCGTTATTGCTTCAACGCAATCCGACTTATACGGCGCTTTAACAGGAGCAGTTGCATCCTTAAAAGGAAGTCTTCATGGCGGTGCGAATGAAGCGGTTATGTACATGCTTTTAGAAGCTGGTAATGTTGAGAAATTTGAAGAGTTATTACAGAAGAAACTATATAACAAAGAAAAAATTATGGGCTTTGGACACCGTGTTTATATGAAAAAGATGGATCCAAGAGCACTTATGATGAAGGAAGCATTAAAGCAGTTATGTGATGTGAAAGGCGATTATACACTATATGAAATGTGTGAAGCTGGAGAAAAAATTATGGAGAAGGAAAAAGGAATTTATCCGAATCTTGATTATTATGCTGCTCCAGTATATTGGATGCTTGGTATTCCAATTCAACTTTACACACCAATCTTCTTTAGTTCTAGAACAGTAGGGCTATGTGCACACGTAATTGAGCAACATGCGAACAATCGTTTGTTCCGTCCACGTGTAAATTATATTGGCGAGCGACATGCATTTAGTAAATAAAAACAACTGGGGAGTTGTTAGCGCCGCCCGCCAGATGGGTGTTTGACCGACACCCATCATTAATAATAACGAATTTTCGACAGAAAGGGAAGAATAGCATGATTAAAACAAATGAAATTAAACAAAAAGATGCATTATTAGAAGAAATTACGGACTATGTATTAAATAAAGAGGTTACAAGTGCAGAGGCATTCAGTACGGCTCGCTACGTATTACTTGATACACTTGGATGTGGAATTTTAGCACTACAATACCCAGAGTGTACGAAATTATTAGGACCAGTTGTACCAGGAACAATCGTGCCAAATGGTACACGTGTACCAGGAACATCTTATGTGCTAGATCCAGTAAAAGGCGCATTTAATATCGGATGTATGATCCGTTGGTTAGACTATAACGATACTTGGCTTGCAGCAGAGTGGGGACATCCATCTGATAACTTAGGCGGAATTTTAGCAGTTGCAGATTATATTAGCCGCGTTCGTATTTCAGAAGGAAAAGAACCATTAAAAGTACGTGAAGTACTAGAAATGATGATTAAAGCACATGAAATTCAAGGTGTACTTGCTTTAGAAAACAGCTTAAACCGTGTTGGTCTTGATCACGTATTATACGTAAAAGTAGCAACAACTGCAGTAGTTGCAAAAATGCTTGGCGGAACGCGTGAGGAAATCTTTAATGCATTATCACATGCGTGGATTGATAATTCTAGTCTTCGTACATATCGTCATGCTCCAAATACAGGTTCACGTAAATCATGGGCAGCAGGTGATGCAACGAGCCGCGGTGTTCATCTCGCAATGACTGCATTAAAAGGTGAAATGGGTTACCCAACGGCATTATCTGCACCAGGATGGGGATTCCAAGATGTGTTATTTAACAAGCAAGAATTAAAATTAGCAAGACCGCTAGAATCTTATGTAATGGAAAATGTATTATTCAAAGTGTCATTCCCAGCAGAATTCCATGCACAAACAGCTGCAGAATGTGCAGTGAAATTACATCCGGAACTTAAAGAAAGATTAGATGAAATTGATCGTATTACAATTACAACTCATGAGTCAGCAATTCGTATTATCGATAAAGAAGGTCCATTAAATAACCCAGCTGATCGCGATCACTGCCTACAATACATTACGGCAATAGGTTTATTAAAAGGAGATATCGTTGCGGATGATTATGAGGATGTAGTAGCGAATGATCCACGTGTAGATGAATTACGTAATAAGATGGTTGTTGTTGAAAATAAACAGTACAGTTTAGATTACCTTGACCCGAACAAGCGCTCAATCGCCAATGCTGTTCAAGTTCATTTTAAAGATGGTACTGTAACAGAAAATGTGGAATGTGAATATCCACTTGGCCACCGTTTCCGTAGAGACGAAGCAATTCCAAAAGTTGTTCGAAAATTCACTGCAAATATGGCAGGTCATTATTCTAGTAAGCAACAAGAAAAAATCCATGAAGCTTGTCTAAATGAAGAAAAACTAGAAAATATGAATGTAAACGAATTTGTAGATCTATTCTTAATTTAATAATAGGGGGAATTTAGAATGGCTTGGGTTGTGAATAAACAGTCGACACAAGAGGAGCTTACGAATCGCTTCCGAGCTTTAGTAGAAGCAAATGAAATTTTGCAAATTCCAGGTGCTCATGATGCAATGGCGGCTCTTGTTGCGAAAAATACAGGTTTTTCAGCTCTATATTTATCGGGAGCTGCTTACACTGCAAGTAAAGGACTACCAGATTTAGGAATCGTGACGTCTACTGAAGTAGCAGAGAGAGCAAGGGATCTAGTTAGAGCTACAGATTTACCAGTTCTTGTTGATATTGATACAGGATTTGGTGGAGTACTAAACGTAGCGAGAACAGCTGTAGAAATGGTGGAAGCGAAAGTTGCGGCTGTTCAGATTGAAGATCAACAATTACCAAAGAAATGTGGACATTTAAATGGTAAGAAACTTGTTACTACAGAAGAATTAGTTCAAAAAATTAAAGCGATTAAAGAAGTTGCGCCAAGTTTATATATTGTAGCACGCACAGATGCTCGCGGCGTGGAAGGATTAGATGCAGCGATTGAAAGAGCGAATGCATATGTAAAAGCAGGAGCAGATGCAATATTCCCAGAAGCGCTTCAATCGGAAGAAGAATTTCGTTTATTTACTAGCAAAGTGAATGCACCTTTACTAGCAAATATGACTGAGTTCGGAAAAACACCATATTATAGTGCAGAGGAATTTGCGAATATGGGCTTCCAAATGGTAATTTATCCTGTAACTTCACTTCGTGTTGCTGCAAAAGCATATGAGAATGTGTTTACGCTAATTAAGGAAACAGGTTCTCAAAAAGATGCACTTTCTAATATGCAAACGAGAAGTGAATTATATGAAACAATTTCATATCATGACTTTGAAGAGTTAGATACTGGAATTGCAAAAACAGTATTATCTGAAGATCAATAGGTAGAAGGATTTAGGCGATGAAAATACATCTTTGGCAAAACGAACTGCTTGATGTGAAAAATCATCGCCTTCTGTTTTCAATAATAAGATATTCCACTCATCGTAGACGAGCATATGCAAAGATCAACGAAGGCCGAAATGATAGGGGGATTCAGATGGAGAAAACGAAGTTACCATGGGATGAATTTTTTTCACTCAATAAAGATGTGAATAATACTTTCTTTACACCAGAAGATTTTTCAGGGGATGAAGATTTAATTGCAAAAACGACAGAACAATTCGTTAAACAAGAAATTGTCCCGCAAATTGAGAATATTGAACAACATAACTATAAAGTTTCTCGCCAATTATTTGAGAAAGCTGGGGAACTTGGATTATTAGGCATTGAGGTACCAGAAGATTATGGCGGATTCGAGTTAGGAAAGGCTGTCTCAGGTCTTGTAGCAGAGAAAATGGGTTACGCTGGTGCATTTAGCGTTTCTTTTAATATACACGCCGGTGTAGGTACATTGCCTTACATATATTATGGAACGAAAGAACAGAAAGAAAAATATTTACCGAAAATCGCATCGGGAGAATGGATTGGGGCTTATGCTTTAACTGAGCCAAATGCTGGTTCTGATGCATTAAGTGCAAAAACGAGTGCAGTATTGAATGAAGATGGTACTGCTTGGAAGTTGAATGGTGAGAAGCAGTGGATTACAAATGCTCATATGGCAGATGTATACGTTGTTTTTGCGAAGACAAATAAAGGAATGACAGCGTTTATTGTCGAAAGAACATGTGAAGGTGTATCAATAGGATTAGAAGAAAAGAAGATGGGGATTAAAGGATCTTCAACAGCGACGCTTATTTTAGAAGATGTTGTCATCCCCGCTGAAAATGTTTTAGGGGAAGTTGGGAAAGGGCATCACGTAGCTCTTAATATTCTTAACTTCGCTAGACTAAAACTTGCTTTTGGAAATATTGGAACAGCAAAACAAGCAATCGGTTTGTCAGTTCAATATGGAAAAGAGCGAAAACAGTTCCAAACGGAATTAGTAGATTTTACGATGATTCAAGAGAAAATTGCCAATATGATTATTTCTACATATGGAGCAGAAAGTGCAGCTTACCGTACAGCGGGTGTAATTGATGAAGCAATTCATGAGAGTGATGAAGATCTTATGAAAAAAATGTCTCAATTTGCAATTGAATGTGCACTGAATAAAGTAAACGCTTCTGAAACACTTGCTTATATCGTAGATGAAGCTGTACAAATTCATGGTGGTTACGGTTATATGCAAGAATACGAAGTAGAACGATTATATCGTGATGCTAGAATTAGTCGTATTTTTGAAGGAACGAATGAAATTAATAGATTAACAGTTGCAAAAATGTTAATGAAGCAAATCGAGCAAATAGAAGATGCTGAAGTAGAAATTGATGTAGCAAATGTAGAAAGAAACCATCGTTACATTTTATTAGCGAAAAAATTGTTGAAACAATCTTTGAAAACGCTCTCTAAAACTCCAGGAATAAAAATTGAGCAAGAGCAAGAATATTCACGCGTATTATCAAATATGTTGACGGACGTGTACGTCATGGAATCAGCATTTTTACGTACGAGGAAAGCAGTTAGTAAAAATGGTGAGGAAAAAGAGCGTACGAAGCAAATGATAACAGGTGTTATTTGTGAAGAAGGATATCGTAAAGTAGAAGAAGCTGCGATTTCCATTCTTTCAGCAGCTGTCACAGAAGAACAAAATAGACAAGAAATATTAGCTGAAATCCGTCAATTATTAGTGCCTTTATACTCAAACTTATTTACGAAAAAGAGAGATATTGCGAAAGTTATTATAAATCGCGGGAAATATATTGTGTAAATAGGGGGAAAGCGATATGAAAAAGATTGGTTTTATCGGTTTAGGTAACATGGGTCTTCCAATGTCTAAAAATTTAGTTAAATCTAGCTACACAGTATATGGAGTGGACTTGAATAAAGAGGCGGAAGCTTCCTTTGAAAAAGAAGGAGGAATTATCGGCCTATCAATCTCAAAACTAGCAGAGACATGCGATGTGATTTTTACAAGTTTGCCTTCACCTCGTGCTGTGGAAGCGGTATATTTTGGGGAAGAAGGATTATTTGAAAATAGCCACTCGAATGTAGCTTTAATTGATACAAGTACAGTATCTCCACAATTAAACAAACAATTAGAGGAATCGGCGAAGGAAAAGAAAGTAGACTTTTTAGCAGCACCTGTTAGCGGTGGGGTAATTGGTGCAGAAAACCGTACATTAACGTTTATGGTTGGTGGATCGAAAGAAGTATATGAGAAAACTGAATCTGTCATGGAAGTGCTTGGAGCGAATGTTTTCCATGTTAGTGAGCAGATTGATAGTGGTACAACTGTTAAATTAATTAATAATCTATTAATTGGTTTTTATACAGCTGGTGTGAGTGAAGCTTTAACATTAGCGAAAAAGAACAATATGGATTTAGATAAAATGTTTGATATTTTAAATGTAAGTTACGGTCAAAGTAGAATTTATGAGCGTAATTATAAAAGTTTCATTGCATCAGAAAATTATGAGCCAGGCTTTACTGTAAATTTATTAAAGAAAGATTTAGGATTTGCGATAGAGTTAGCTAAAGAAAGTGAACTTCACTTACCGGTAAGTGAGATGCTATTAAACGTATATGAAGAAGCGAGTGAGGCAGGATATGGTGAAAACGATATGGCTGCTTTATATAAGAAAGTTAGCGAACAATTAATTTCTAATCAAAAATAGTGCACTTATAAAAACCATGATAAAAAAGGAGAGAATATAATGATTACAACTGAAATTAAACGAGTGAAAAATCATATTAATGGCGAATGGGTAGAATCTACTGGTACGGAAGTAGAAGCGGTTCCGAATCCGGCAACTGGAAAAATCATCGCTTACGTTCCACTTTCTCCAAAAGAAGATGTTGAAAAAGCTGTTGAAGCGGCAAAAGCGGCATACAAAACATGGTCTAAAGTGCCAGTTCCAAATCGTTCAAGACAACTATACAAATATCTACAACTGTTACAAGAAAATAAAGATGAGCTTGCAAAAATCATTACGCTAGAAAACGGTAAAACGCTAACGGATGCAACTGGTGAAGTACAGCGTGGTATTGAAGCGGTAGAACTTGCAACATCAGCACCAAATTTAATGATGGGACAAGCTCTTCCGAATATTGCTAGTGGAATTGATGGATCGATTTGGCGCTACCCAATCGGAGTTGTTGCTGGTATTACACCGTTTAACTTCCCGATGATGATTCCATTATGGATGTTCCCACTTGCAATTGCTTGCGGTAATACATTCGTATTAAAAACATCTGAAAGAACGCCACTTTTAGCTGAGCGACTTGTAGAGTTATTCTATGAAGCTGGTTTTCCAAAAGGGGTATTAAATTTAGTACAAGGCGGAAAAGATGTTGTAAATAGTATTTTAGAAAATAAAGATATTCAAGCAGTTTCGTTTGTTGGCTCTGAGCCAGTGGCACGCTACGTATATGAAACTGGTACAAAAAATGGTAAACGTGTACAAGCGTTAGCAGGTGCGAAAAACCATGCAGTTGTTATGCCAGATTGCAACCTTGAGAAAACAGTACAAGGTGTAATTGGGTCTGCGTTTGCAAGTAGTGGAGAGCGCTGCATGGCATGTTCAGTAGTAGCAGTAGTTGATGAAATTGCTGATGAATTCATTGATGTATTAGTAGCGGAAACGAAGAAGTTAAAAGTAGGTGACGGTTTCAACGAAGATAATTATGTTGGACCATTAATCCGTGAATCTCATAAAGAACGTGTTTTAGGCTATATTAATAGTGGTGTAGCAGATGGAGCAACTTTACTAGTAGATGGCCGTAAAATCAATGAAGAAGTTGGAGAAGGTTACTTTGTTGGTGCAACAATCTTTGATGGTGTAAATCAAGAAATGAAAATTTGGCAAGATGAAATATTCGCTCCGGTATTAAGTATTGTAAGAGTAAAAGATTTAGAAGAAGGTATTAAGCTGACAAATCAATCGAAATTTGCGAATGGTGCTGTTATTTATACATCAAATGGAAAACATGCACAAACATTCCGAGACAATATTGATGCTGGTATGATTGGTGTAAACGTTAATGTTCCAGCACCAATGGCATTCTTCGCATTTGCAGGAAACAAAGCTTCATTCTTTGGAGATCTTGGTACAAATGGTACGGATGGCGTTCAATTTTATACACGTAAAAAAGTTGTAACTGAGCGCTGGTTTTAATAAAGTGAAATGATAATGAGTGGGGTGCATTCCCACTCATTATAAAAATAATACAAACGAAAATACACTACTCATAATGGAGTAGTGTATTTTCGTTTGTATTGTGTTAACTATTTCTTTCAAAGGCTAATTTAATACCAAACCCAATTAAGACGATTCCTGTAATCCCTTGAATATAACGCTGTGTCTTCGGTTTTTTCATAAAAGCACTAATTTTATCAATTAAAAATATATAAAAAGCAAACCAAATGACGGTTAAAATGAGATAAGTAAGTCCCATAACGAGAAGTTGTATAAATGTATTATGATTTGGATTTAAAAACTGTGGTAAAAAAGTTAAAAAGAAGACTGCAACCTTAGGGTTTAGTAAATTTGTAAGAAACCCTTGGCGAAAGCAAGAAGTATGTTTATTGTCATTATTTATTGGAATGTCATTTGTATTTAAGTCTTCTGTGTTTCTTACTGCTAAAAGGGCTTTAATACCAATATAGACTAAATATACAGCACCAACATATTTAAAAATAGAAAATAAAAGAGCAGACTTTACAATAAGTGCTGAAAGACCAATTACAGCAGCTAAAGTGTGAATTAAAAGCGCAACACAAGTACCAAAAACAGTTTTTACGCCGCCGATTTTGCCGGCAATCAATGTGTTTTTCGTAGCCATTGCTGTATCAGGACCGGGTAGAATAATAAGACATATAGACATAATAATAAACAGAAAAAAATTTTCCATAATGTTATCCGCCTTCCTTTGTTGTTTTTAGAAAATTCGATTAACGTTAGTTTAACATGCATTTTAGTTAAATAAAATTAAATTATATTTAAAATTATTTAACTAAAAAGAAGAGGCC
>NZ_JBFPJH010000132.1:0-8796 GCF_040838255.1 Bacillus sp. C30
GTACTAAAACGCTATTTACTATCATATTCATTACTTGTTATATATGTAAACGCTCTTTTATTGGTGCAAACACACAAAAACCGCCGATTATTCGGCGGTTTTGTCGTACTTGCTCAGTTTATATTGAAGCGTTTGACGAGGAATACCTAACATTTTTGCTGCTTGCAAAATATTCCCTTCCGTTTCAATTAACGCTTGATCTATTAATTCCTTTTCCGTTTGATGAAGAGCTTCCCTAAGCGGTAATATACTTTTCTTCTTCGGAAGTTTCTCTTTCCGGAATGTTCGTGGCAAGCAATTTGCTGTTAACGAATTCCCTTCTGTAATAATGACAGCATGTTCAATCGTATGCTTTAACTCACGAACATTTCCAGGCCATTGATAAGCTTGTAATCTTTCTTTCGCTTCCTTGTCAATTTGAAGTACACCTTTTTTATAACTTTTATTATATTCTTTCAAAAAGTAAGACGCTAATAACAGTACATCCTCAGTTCTTTCGCGAAGCGGCGGGATATATAATGAAAATACATTTAATCGATAGTATAAATCAGTGCGAATTTTATTTTCTCTTAAACATACTTCTGGAGGCTGATTCATTGCAGTAATAACGCGAACATCTACTTTTCTCGTCTTATTATCACCAATGCGACGAATAACTCCATCTTCTAATACACGTAGCATTTTTGCTTGTAAATCAAGCGGCATTGAATTCAGTTCATCTAAAAATAATGTCCCTCCATCTACAAGTTCAAATAATCCTGCTCGTTCGATTGCCCCTGTATAACTACCTTTTGTCGTGCCAAACAGCAAACTTTCTAATAGCGACTCTGGCAAAGCTGCACAGTTTTGTGCAATAAACGGCTTATTTTTTCGTTTAGAAGCTTCATGAATCGCTTGCACAAATAGCTCTTTCCCCGTTCCAGTTTCACCATATATTAAAACATTCGCATCGGTTGGCGCTACTTTTTGTGCTAACTCTTTCGTCTGTTTAAAGCGGGAATCATCAGTTACAATTGTCTCGAATGCAACATGCTTTTTCACCATTTTTTTGCTAGTCGATCGTTTTATTTTCGATTGTAGATCTACAATCGTATCAGTAAGCTTTTGAATAGTAGAATAATCTTTCGCAATTTCTACAGCACCAGCAATATTTCCATCTATTAAAATAGGTAACGTTGTATTGACCGTACAAACGTCTTCCCCATTTAAATTTTGGTAATGTTGAACTTGGTGTACGATTGGTTTTTTTGTATCTAATACTTTCATCAACGTACTTGTTTCTCTGGATAATGACGGGAATGCTTCTAATAAATGCTTTCCTAGCACATTTTCAATTTTAGATCCATCATGTTTTGCAGCAACTGTATTATAAAATATTGTAATCCCATTTTCATCTACTGCATGTATGGCCTCATCTATACTGCCCAAAATCGCTTCAATGACTTCCTGTGTCGAAACTGCTAGCAATGTCATCCCCCCTTTTGCCGAAAATCCAGCAAATTCAACGCCGAATTTTTGGCACCCTCTGTGCGATTATAAGCATGACGATTCCGTTCTATTATTTTGATGAAATGTGTATATATTTTTATTGCTTACTTATGGTTAAGTGAAACTTTAATCAGTGGGGCTTTATTATTAACCCGACTCCCACCTAACTTCTTTGCTTTACAGCCGAATTTTGAGGCGGGAGTCTTACTGCTTTCGAATAGCTGGATAAATCTTTCACCCATATATTCATATCTTCCAACTTATCAAAAATGTAGCAATTATTCGCAAGCCTTCCCGTATATGTATAGCCTAATTGATGAAAGGCTGCATTCATACCGAAAGATAGCGAGCGAGCAATTGTATAAGAACAAAAAATAGATTTTTCTTGGAGCTCTTCCTCCAATTTAATTAACAGACTTTTCATGAAACCATGTTTTCGATATTCAGGTAATGTAGCACAATTCGTTAATTCTGCATTACCTTCTTTCACGTTCATTTCAGCAGATGCTGTACTAATAATTTTCCCCTCGAATTCATAAACATAGTAAATTGTATCGTCTTCCTGCATCGTCTGCTTTACATAATTCCCATCATTTAAAGGTGTCGGATAAACTTCAAATACTTTTCCAAAGACAATTGCTAATTCTTCCGCATCCTCTTCTGTCGCTTTTCTTAACACAAATTCCTCTGGGACTATTTTTTCTTTCACTTCTTTTTCTTTTACACCACTTAAAATAGTATCTTCCTCAGTCCAATGAATACTATTTCGTCTTTCATCATTATGATATTTCACGAAGAAGTTCGCATCGTGCCCTTGAAAATAATGAGGTATCGTTGCTTCCAGTAAGAAACCGAAAGAGAGCCATGTTGAAACATGCTCTCCCTTTCCTTTAATAATACATTTAGTGAAAGAATGTTTCTTTGCTAATTCATCGATTGTTTGTATGATGCTTTCAACATTTCCTGTATAGTGATCAACTCTAATACGTTTATTAAAATAATCTAAAACCCCTTCTACTGTATAATGCTTTGTCTGTTCACTAAAAGATTCATAGTATTTCATTTTTTCACCTCACACCAATCTAGTAATGTACATGCAATTATTTTTGCGGCAGCAATCATTTTATCAACTTCTATATATTCGTTTGGATAGTGTGCTACTTTCGTCTCTCCTGGACCAAATACTATCGTGGGTACGTTAGCTATTTGTGTGAATAAACCTCCATCTGTTCCCCATGGCGAAGCTTCTATAATCGGCTCGTTCCCTTCGATTTCAACAAAGTTATGTTGAAGCGTTGTAATAAGTGGATGATTTTCTTCTAGTTCACCAGGAACCCATCTAGCCCCAAACCATTCTACTTCTACAGGATTTTTTACAAACCAACTATCCACATCTTTTAATTCACCAATCCAGCCCTCAAACTCTTCTTTTGCTGCCTCTATAGTCTCATTCGGCGCAATACCACATCTTCCTTCTAAAATTAATGAATCGGGAACAGAACTTGGCCAGCTTCCCCCTTCAATTTTCCCAACGTTAATTGGAATTGGAATCGGAATCCCCTTAAATAACGGATCTGTAATTCTACCATTTCTCTTCTCTTCTAACTTTCTCAAATGCTCTACAACAAACATACTTTTTTCAATTGCACTTACTCCTTCATAACGTGTACCACCGTGTGCTGCTTTTCCTTTTATATGTAGACGAAACCACATTGATCCTTGTTGTTTCGGAAAAAACTTCATATTCGTCGGCTCAGGAATAATAACGCCATCTGCCTTATATCCTCGTAAAATAGCGGCTAATGTTCCTGCCCCACCGCTCTCTTCTTCTATTACACTTTGAAAATGTATATGACCTTTTAGTTCAATACCAGATTCAATAATCGCTTCCATCGCAAGCATAAGTGAGACATTGCCGCCTTTCATATCTGTTGTTCCACGTCCATATATGCGGTTTCCTATTTTCTCTCCACTATATGGATGATGGTCCCACTGATTTACATCCCCTTCTGGCACGACATCAATATGCCCGTTTAAAATCATAGATTTCCCTTCGCCACTTCCTTTTAAAGTCGCTACAATGTTCGGGCTATCTGTAAAACTTATACGAGGTGATACGAAATAAGGGTGATCTTTCATTTCCTTAAAAGCAGGCTCCCAAATATCAAGATCTAGACCTAACTCACGCAACTTTTCAATAACAATTGCCTGTGCACCACTTTCATCACCAGATACGCTCTTTTCTTGAATTAATCGTGTTAAAAATTTTACACTCTCTTCTTCATGACCCTCAATATAATCACAAACTTGTTTTTTTAATTGCTCCATATATTACAACTCCCCTCATTCAATTACTAGTAAATTTGAGCTTATATGAAAATCAGCTGTCGTATGTCGTTTTACATCTTCTACAGTATATGGACTCATTAATTCTTGTAAGACAAGTCCTCTTTGGGTCACTTCCATGACAGCCATGTCTGTAATAATTAAATCTACACATTTTTTCGAAGTTAATGGCAATGTACATTCCGAAACAATCTTTGCATTTCCGTATTTATCAACATGATTCATCACAACAACGACCCGCTTCGCTTTTTGCGCTAAATCCATCGCTCCTCCAATACCTGGAACGCGTTTTCCTGGTACAATCCAGTTCGCTAAATCACCATTTTCACTTACTTGTAACGAACCAAGTATCGTAACATCAAGTAATCCTTTTCGAATCATGCCAAACGCCATGCAGCTATCAAAATAACTTGCTCCTGTAATAAGAGATGTTGGTAAACCAGCTGCGTTACATAAATTCTCATCTTCATTCCCTTTACTTGGCGTTGGTCCCATACCAACAATACCGTTTTCCGCATGAAACATAACATTCATATCTTCTGGCAAATGATTCGGTACAAGCGATGGAATTCCAATACCTAAATTTACAAGCATACCATTCTGAATTTCTTTCGCTGCACGTCTTGCAATCTTATCTCTTACTTCTACGCCCATACCCATTTCCAATTCACTCCTTCCGATGGCACGATATAATTTACAAATACACCTGGGACGACAATTTCTTCTGGATCTAAACTTCCAAGTGGAACAATTTCTTCTGCTTCTACAATCGTTATGTCACCAGCCATAGCTACGTGTGGATTCATATTACGAGCGCTTTTATCAAATACAAGATTGCCAAACGGATCCGCTTTTTTCGCATATACAATTGCGACTTCAGCCGTTAAAGCTGTTTCAACTAAATATGTCTTTCCATTCATTTCAACTGTACGCTTTCCTTCTTCTACAATCGTATCAACACCAACATCAACTAAAATACCACCAAGCCCTACACCACCAGCGCGAATACGCTCTGCGAGTGTTCCTTGCGGAGAGAATTCAATTTGCAATCTTCCTTCATTTAATTGTCTTCCCGCATTTGGATTTGACCCAATATGAGAAGTAACTAAAGATTTAACCCTTTCATTCGTAACAAGACGACCGATTCCTACATCAGGAAATCCAGTATCATTTCCTATTAAATTTAAATTTGTAATGCCTTTATCTAAAACAGCTTGAATTAAAGATGGAGGTGATCCGATTCCTCCAAATCCCCCAAACATTAATGTCATATCATCATGGAACAAAGAAATTACTTCCTCTATTTCTTTTAATTTACCGAATGTATTTGTAATAGTTGTCATGCGATACTATGCCCTCCTTTTTGCATCATCTCTTCCACGCTCTTTACAAAAATTGAAAGTAATTCATCTAACTCGGAATATGTAGTTGTCATTGGTGGTGCAACAAGCAGTGCACTATCCTCTTTTCCTGCTTGCCCTGAAACAGCTTGGTATAAGAGCAGTCCATTTTTAGCAGCAACTGAAATAAGCTCCGACGCTTTTGTAAACGGTTGCAATTCTATTCCAATTAGCAATCCTTTTCCACGCACATCGGCAATGATTGTCGATTGTTGCTGAACTTTCTGCAAACCTTTTAATAAATACTCTCCCTTTTCTGCTGTTTTTTCAGGTAAATTATGTTTCTCCATATATTCAATAACTGCTAAAGCCGTTGCTGCAGACAATGGATTTGCACTAAGCGTATGCCCGCTCATTACAGAACGTGATCCACGTAAAATCGGCTCCATAACACGGTCACTTACTATTGTCGCTGCCATTGGTGTATAACCCGCTCCTAGCCCCTTACCAAGGGTCATAATATCCGGTTCTACACCCCAGTGCTCCATAGCAAACCATGCACCAGTACGACCAAGTCCAGTCATTACTTCATCCGCAATAAATAATATATCGTAATGACTACAAATATCTTTAATTACTTTATAGTATTCTTTCGGCGGGACAACCGCGCCTCCAGCAGCTCCGATAATCGGTTCAGCAATAAAAGCTGCAATATGTTCTGCACCAATTCGATCAATCGCTCTTTCTAGTTCAGTCGCACAAGAAAGTTGACATGTTGGATATACCTTTTGTACAGGACATCTAAAACAGTATGGAGCTGGAATAGTCGGATAATCTTCCAAAATAGAAACGAAACGTTGTCTGCGCAGTGGATGCCCAGACATAGATAAAGCTCCCATTGTAATCCCGTGATAGCTCATCCACCGTGACAAAATTTTATGTTTCCCTTGAATGCCACGCTCCTGAAAATGCTGAATTGCGATTTTCATAGCTGTTTCATTTGCTTCCGTACCACTATTCACAAAAAAGCTCCAGTTCAAATCTCCTACAGATAAATCACTTAACTTCTTCGCTAATTTTTCAGCTGGTTCACTCGTAAACTGTGATCTATAAACGAAAGCGATCTCCTCTGCCTGTTTTTTAATAACTTCTGCTATCTCTGCTACGCCATGTCCAATACCTGCCGTAATCGCTCCAGACGAACCATCAAAATATTTATTTCCGTTTTGATCATACAAATACACACCTTTTCCATGTGAAATCATCGGATACGGCTGACCAACAAGTGGTTTAATTAAGTAATCGCGCATAGCGCTCCCCCATTTCTCCAATTTGTATATGTATATGAAGAAAATTGACGTTTCTTTCATAAAAAAGAATCCTCTGCAAAAGCAGTGAATTTATCAAAAAACTATTATAAAATATACAAATGACTGCTAAATATTATTTAAAAAACAGAAAATTCAGAACTTAAAATGAAGACCAATCTTACCTATACGCTTAAATACCCCTTCCTGATTTAAGATAACAGCAAATTGAATATTTTTTCAATATAATATCAACTTCCCTCAATTGCTGACATTGTGTAAACTTCGACGGAACTCCCGTTATTCTCCTTCCTATTATCCTACTTTATATTGCATATTTTTAAACAAAATTCGACATTTTACTTCGCCTCATTTATCGTAACTATTTCTTAACAAATAGTACCACCTGTTTAGAACAATAAAAAAAGAACCGATTAACCACATTAATCAGTTCGGCACGACGCTCTTTTATCGGTATTACCTTATCCAACGCATCACTAAAATTAATAGAAATACTCATAATACAAATCCATAATTCGTCCCACAGCCTATAGCACCAAATCCTCCATAACTTCATTCCAAATAACTATGGGGATATCCCCATCCCAATGGTTCCACTCCTTCCATCAAAGTCAAACTACCTTTCCTTTATAATTTATGTAGGACAATTATCGATTTGTATGTGTGTTTGCCTATAAATAAAAAAATCCCCATTTTAACTTTTCTTTCTAGAAAGGCAAGTTTTTTGCATAACCTCTTTCTAGCTTCGCATATATTTGTAATGATGATAAAGGAGGAATGTTCATGACTCAATCCGAAATTGAAAAATACGGCCAAGAAGCTGCACGTTACGAACAGCTCGCTCGTTACTATCAATATAGCAATCCTAAAAGATATGTAGAACTCTATATGAAATACTATGATGCAATTACAAAACTTGTACAAGCATATGAAAAGAGAGATTCACAAGAAGCGACTTTACCGTCACATATGAGAATCTTCCACACAGCTCCCCATACACCAGCAGTTGATATTATAATAAACGGACAAAAGGTTATTAAAAATATTTCTTTTAAACAATTCAGTCCTTATTTATCATTAGTGCAAGGTAAATACCGTATTGATATTGTCCCTGTCGGAAACGAAACTCCAATATTTTCAGCATTAGTACCAATAATGGGGAATCACACTTATACCCTTGCAGCGGTCAATAGCGATAATCATCTCCAATTACAACCCCTTCTTGATAATACTCATTTACCATCTGGTCAAGCAAAAATACGGTTTGCACATTTTTCACCAGACACTCCAGTTGTAAATGTAAATTTAAAAGATGGGGATCATTTATTTGAAAATGTACTCTTTAAGCAAATAACAGATTTTTTACAAGTTAGCCCTGGTACAGCAGATATTGAAGTTTCACTTGCTGATACAAAAAAAGTACTATTAACCATTCCAAAATTCAACGTTGAACCAAATACAATTTACACAATTTCAATAGTTGGTTATTCAACTGAGGATCCAAAATTAGAGACCGTTATACTTACAAATTAAAACAGTCTACACCATTCGCATGGTGTAGACTGTTTACTTTTGAAACGTAATTTGAAATTCTGTCCAATCGTTATCCGAACGACACAATATGGATCCTTTATGTTTTTCTACAATTTGTTTACATACAAATAGTCCAATACCAGTACCTAGCTTTTTAGTAGTTACAAATGGCTCAAAAATAGTCTCTACATTGTCTGCTGGAATCATAGGTCCATTATTTTTTATAACAATGCGAACAGCCTGATCCTCTTCAAATACATCAATGATAATTTTTCGCTCTTCTTTCACCGATTCAAGAGCATCAATCGAATTCATTAAAATATTTAAAACTACTTGCTTCACTTCACTCCGGTAACCAACGAGTGGAATAGGATACGGCAAATTCTTTTCAATCAAAACATTTGCATTAACTAAACTTGGATATAAGAATTGTATAATATCTTGAAATAAGTCATTTACCAAAAAACGTTCAGATTCATTCCACATTTCTTTTTTCGATACAAGTAAAAATTGCGAAATCCTAAAATTTAATTGATCTAATTCATGTGAAATAATATCTAAATACGATAGATTAGGGTGATCTGTCTTCAATAACTTTACAAATCCCATAATCGAAGTTAGCGGATTACGAAATTCATGCACAAAACTAGCCGACATTTGCCCTAGAATCGTAAGCCTTTCTTTATGTGTTTCATTTATATATTGCTGTTTTTCTTCTAAATTTCTCGATATAATTTCTGAGTATTTTAAAACGGTATAAT
>NZ_JBFPJH010000133.1:0-8787 GCF_040838255.1 Bacillus sp. C30
CAATAAAGGTTGATTTTTCAGAAGAAATTTGAAAAGGGAAATAGCTATAGAATGGGTGTTTCTTTTGTGATAGACTATGGACTATGTTTTCTTTGTAAGGAAGCGGATTACCGCATTTTTTTATTTGTGGAATTGATTTCATGTAAGGTGAAATTGAAGAAGGAGAAAGAAATGAAATTGTTACAGAAAAAAGAAATTTTGCTTATTAGTCTTATGTTATTCTCTATGTTCTTTGGGGCCGGAAATCTTATATTTCCACCTTTCCTTGGATATGAAGCAGGAGAACATGTATGGATTGCATTGTTAGGTTTTATTATATCAGCAACAGGGCTTCCTATATTAGGTGTTATCGCTATTGCGAAAGCAGGGAGTTTTCAAACGTTAGCGGGCAGGGTTCATTCTTCATTTGCAATTATTTTTCCGTGTATTGTGTACTTATTTATTGGACCAGGTCTTGGTATACCACGTGCAGGAAGTTTAGCTTTTGAAATGGGGCCAGGCCAGTTGTTCCCAGAAGCGGGTAGCGTAGTTTTGTTATTGTACACGGCTATTTTCTTTAGTATTGTTTACTGGTTAAGTTTATCACCGTCTAAATTAATGGGCTTGTTTGGAAAGGTGTTAACGCCTTTATTATTATGTATGATTGCTATTATATTTATAAAAAGTATGTTTACATCAGTAGGCGGTGTGAAAGAGCCTGCAGGAAATTATGGACAAGCTCCTATGTTCCAAGGATTTTTAGATGGATATTTAACGATGGATGCGTTAGCAGCTTTAATATTTGGGATTGTTATTGCAAATGCTCTGCGTGCAAAAGGTGTAGCGGATGATAAAGGTTTAGCAAAATATATGAGTATTGCTGGTATTGGAGCAGGGCTTTTATTATCTATTATTTATGTCATTCTTGGATATGTTGGTTCAATTAGTGGTTCATTGGGTACATTTGATAACGGCGCGAAAGTGTTAGCACAAGTTATGACGACATTATTTGGACAAGGCGGAGTAGTATTATTAGGCTTTATTTTTACTATCGCATGTTTATGTGTTTCAATTGGGCTGGTTACGTCTTGTAGTCAGTTTTTTGCAAGTGTATTTCCGAAAGTATCTTATAAAGTTTGGGCATTTATATTAAGTTTTGTTAGTATGGTTTTAGCTAATTTAGGATTAACGCAAATTTTAAAAGTATCGGTACCGATTCTTGGATTTATTTATCCAGTTGCACTAACGCTTATTATTTTAGGGTTATTCCATAAGTATATTGGAAAGTATGTATACGTATATTCGGTAACGATTGGGCTCGTAGCGGTATTTAGTGCGATTGATATTTTAAACAAAAGTGTACTGATGAATAAATGGACACCACTACTAAAAATGCTTCCGTTTTATTCAGAAGGTGTAGGTTGGATTGTTCCGGCATTTGTAGGTGTCTGCCTCGGTGTAATTGTTAGTATTGCTATAAATAAGAATAAATAAGTAAGGGGTGTTTTCCTATTTCGGAAAACACCTTTCTTTTTTTGGAAAAATAGTATTGAAAATGAATAGACTAAGAGTATGATAAAGGTAATTGGTAATATATAGGTTTTACATGAATGATGAGGGGGGAGCGTATGAAGGAGGATTTGAATAAGAAAATAGAAGCACTCGAAACGGCAATTGAAACGATGCAAGAGGCACTTTATGAATTGAAAGCGAAACAAAGAAAAATAGAAGTAGATAAAGTTCAACAAAATGTTAATAAGGAAAAGAAAGAATATATTGAAGCGGTAAGTAATGAAAAGTTACAAGAAGATGTAGTTAAGACGAGGAAGTCCATGCAAGAGCCAGAGGTGAAACAAGTAGATATATCTGCATTTAAACCAGAACCATTTAATATTATAAAGTTTTGTCAAACGTGGTTACCACGCATATTTGTCGGTATTATGCTACTTGGCGTTATTTGGTTATTCAAAGCAGGGGTAGATGCCGGATTATTGACACCAGCGATACGAGTTGTGTTTGGTATAGTACTATCTGCCGGTTTGTATTACGTAGGAGATATACAAATTAAAAGAGAGCGGCAAGCGTTAGGGTTAGTATTAGCTGGAGGAAGTATTACGGGAATTGTTTTAACAACGTTTGCGGCACATTATTTATATGAGTTTATTCCTGCAAGTATTGCGTTTGTTTGCAACATTATATGGGTTGTTTTAGGGATTTATTTAGCGAAAAGATATAGATCGGAATATCTCGCTATTTTCGTGGCGGTGGGAGCATTTTTGGTTCCTTTCTTGTTAAATAGTACGACTCCTAATACCTATATTTTCTTTAGTTATGAGACGATATTAACAATTAGCCTATTATGGTATGCATTGAGAAACCTTTATAAGTACTTGTATATGATTTCTTATGTTGTTGCGGCAATTGTCCTATTTGTCTTCTTTGTTGTTATGTCAATATTAGTAGAGAATGTGCAAGTACAGTTAACAGTTGTATACGGTGCAATTCATTTACTATTATTTTGGCATATGTTTTCGGAGAGAAGTTTTATACAAGAAGCACGATTGGCGATATTTAGTGCGAATGCAGTTTTCTTTATTTTAGCCATTTCTCAAATTCCTGAATTTACAACGTGGGGATTAGTTATAAGTGCATTTGTGCATGCTGTTATGTTTGTACTTGAATATAGGAAGAATAAACATTCTGTATTTTCAAATCTAATATTTGGCTTTGCAATGGGATCATTTAGTTTAGCGATTTTATACGAGTATAGTTTGGTGAATGCAGCGATCGTATTATTGTTACAAGGTTTCCTCGGTATGGTTACTGCTATTAAAGTAAAGCAAAATATTAAGTTGTATGTTGGTGCAACGATTTATGCGATTGGAATGGTACAGACGATTTTTAGCCCGTTTGATGAGTTCATTTCAGCAGGGTTTGTCGCTCATATTATTTTAATAGGAACGTTCTATTATTGCATGATACAAGCAAAAGAAGTGTTAGCGAGTTTAGGTAAATATGTTTATTCTATAGCGCTCTACTCGTTAATGGTTATTGTATTTATTACAATTACTAGGATCGGTGAAGTTCTTTCTACAGATGGAAGTATAATTAGCGTATCTGTATCATTATTATGGATGGTATATGCTTTATTTGCAGTTTGGTTTGGCCGTTATAGACAGATGAACGAAATATTATATGCTGGATTAGTCGTATTAGTAGTAACAGTAGGGAAGTTATTCCTTCTCGACCTACCAGAGGTGTCGATGATGATTAGAGCGGTGTTATTCTTAATCGTAGGTAGTATAGGTATCGTTATTTCAAGAATGTTTTTCTCAAAAGAAGAGAAGTGAGAAGAAGGCAATCCCTTTATGGATTGCCTTTTCTTTTACTTTACTTCTTACCAATCGTTACAGCCTCATTATATTTAGCTGTTGTGTTTTGTCTTAGGCGAAGTGTTGCTTGTCCAGTTGTATTTGGATCAAGTTGTACGTTCACAATTTTTTCAGCAGATCCTTGGCTATTTGTTATGAAAGAGAATGTACTGCTATATCCGAAAGAAGATGGCCAAGTACCATTTGTATTTTGAACTTTTGCTACTTGTGTTCCACCAGTTGTGAAAATACCTAACGAATAATTATTGTACGTTGTATTTGGTAATAAGTTATTTACTTGAATCGTCATTTGGAACACTTCATTGTTTGGTAGAATGCTAGGGTGCGTAATTACGTAATCACTCGTTGTCACGGCGCCGTTATAGCCGTATGAACCAGATTTGAAAGTATTTGTATTGAACCACTGGTAACCTTGACTTGGTGCACTCCAAGGTTCTGGTTGTGGTTCTGTTGATAAACTTGGTTGTTCAAATGTTTGTAGAGCTGTAGGTGCATCAAGCTGTAAACCACTTACTTGATCTAAGCTTGTAAATGTTTCTTGCTTCGCTAACCAATTCACTATGTTTTCTAATAGAACAGCATCGTTTTCTTCTTTATAACCATCATAAGTTTTCTTTGATTGACCTGAATCTTCACGAACATATTTTGGCGAGGCATCTTCAACAGGAGAAGAATCACCAATAAAGGCTGCTTTTCCAAGGCCAACTTTCGAAATAGCAGCATAAGGACCCTCTGCAACGCCACCACCGTTATAAACGCCGCTATCAACAGCGTTATTCCATTTTGATGGATTTTCTGGAAGATATACAAGGCCTTTCGCTAGTTTTGGATTTGTAATCGCAAGAGTAGAGCCGGCATGCATTGCTACAGATGATACACCTTCTGTAATTCCGAATGATTGTTCAGGTGAAACAATATTTTTAGCTGAAACATCACCAAGTGCGTTATAGCGGAAGCGAATACCGAAATTATTGGATAGCCAATCAGAGCTTTCGACTCCTTGCATAGCTTGTGAATTTGCTTCCTCGTTTGACATTCCTTTTGCTGGATTATCCCAAGCACCGCGTCTATATCCATTGAATACTTCGGAAGAGTCCCAACGGTTTTTATTACGATCTGCATTATAATGATCGGCAATGAAGAAGATACTGCCGCCATTTTTCACGTATTGTAACATTGCATCTTGTTCAGATTTTTTGTAAGGAATATTAGCTTCTGGAACGATAAACACATTGTAGTTTTTTAAATCTTCGTATGTAATAGGTGCTGATTTACGAAGTTCTTTTACATGATATCCGTTTTGGGCAATGCCGTTTCCGAAATCAGAAAAACCGCCATCAATAACCCAATCAGCCGTCCCGGCAGTTTGACCGTGCGTATTATCGAATAATACTTTTTTCCCATTGTTTTGATTTACAATTTTTGCAGCAATTTCAGGAGATGGGTCTACAGAGCTTTCGGCATAAGTAGACGGTATGAACGAACTCCCCATACTAAGTGTAATTGCTGTTGCTAAAGAAAATGTGATCCATTTTTTATTCTTCATAGAAGAATCCCCCTAATAATAAATATATGTGCTTTAATAATGTAATTTATTTTTCTGAAAAAATAAAGACAGAAAACGTAAAAAATATTAAAAAATTGTAAAAATACCGTGAATTTTGTTGAGAAATATTTATATAGGCAATAAAAAATCCCCTCCAATTAATAAGGAAGGGATAGCTTGTTTAACTAATCTTTGAATTAGGTGTTTCATCGATCTTATGAAACCCTTTCATGTAATACACGATAGCTAAGCCAATAAGCCAAATTGGGCCAACGATTAATGCAATTCGTGTATCTTCTGAATACGCCATAATACCTAGTACAAGTGCAAGGAAGCCAAGTGAGAAGTAAGAGCTTAATGGATGTAAAGGCATTTTATACGTTAGCTTGTCTTTTTTCTCAGTTGGCAATCCTTTACGGAATTTAATTTGAGCGACTAATATTATACCCCAAGTCCAAATTGCCCCGAAAGTTGAAATACTAGTTAGCCATGTAAACACTTTTGCAGGAACGAGATAGTTTAATATAACGCCAACGAGTAAAACAATCGCAGTTGCTACAATACCTTGACTTGGAATGCCATTTTTATTTAAACGTCCAAATCGTTCAGGTGCTTTCTTTTGTTTTGCTAGTGTAAATAGCATACGGCCTGTACTAAACAAACCACCGTTACAAGATGAAAGAGCCGCTGTTAAAACGACAAAGTTAATAATACCTGCTGCCTTTGCAATACCGATTTGCTGGAACGTTAGTACGAAGGGACTTCCTTTCTCACCAAATTCGTTCCAAGGATAAATTGCCATCATAACGAATAATGCCCCGACGTAAAAGATTAGGATTCTCCAAAATACGTTATCGATAGCTTTTGCGAGTGTTTTCTTCGGGTTTTGAGCTTCACCAGCTGTAACACCAATTAGTTCAACGCCTAAATAAGCGAATAATACCATTTGTAAGGAAAGCAATAATCCAGAGAAGCCATTTGGGAACCAGCCCCCATGTTCCCAAAGATTTGAAATACCAGTTGCAACGCCGCCATTTCCAAATCCGAATAGAATAATACCAAAGCCAATTACTATCATACAGATAATTGTGACAATTTTGATGAGAGCAAACCAAAACTCAAGTTCTCCAAATACTTTTACTGATAAGAAGTTGAAAGCGCTCATTAATAATAGAGCGAGTAGTGCCCAAGTCCAGCGCGGGATATCTGGGAACCAGTACTGCATGTAAATTCCAGCCGCCGTAATTTCAGCCATACAAGTAACAACCCATAAGAACCAGTAGTTCCAACCAGTACTATAGCCAGCAAGTGGACCGATATAATCATTAGCATATTTACTAAAAGAACCGGCAACCGGTTGTTCAATTGCCATTTCTCCGAGCGCTCGCATAATGAAAAAAATAACGAGTCCAGCGATCATATAACCTAGTAAGATGGAAGGACCAGCTAGTTTAATAGCAGAAGCAGATCCTAAAAATAGCCCAACGCCAATAGCCGAACCGAGTGACATTAAAGTAATATGTCGTTCTTTTAAACCTCGATTTAAAGTTCCAGATTTGTTTGTGTGCTGCATAAGAAGAATCCCCCTTGTAGAATGAGCTACCTAAATATTTAACTATTTCAAATTATAAAACATTTCTATCTGTTATGCTACAAAAATAATCAAAATGAACTGTACTACATCTGAACTTGTCAGACTTAAACTTAAAATTCTCACTATTAGAGAATATATTGACTCTTCTTTTTATTGATTGTTAAGATTAAGTATTATATTTTCTCACATACTAGTAAGAAAAGAATGTGTGATAATAATTCAGGTGTAGGAAGGGTACATAGCCATGTTTCAATTACAAAAATATAACACTTCTGTGAAGCAAGAGCTTTTAGCGGGCATCACAACTTTTTTTACATTTGCGTATATTCTTGTCATCAATCCGAAAATATTATCTGATGCAGGTGTACCATTTGATCAAGCGTTTACGGCAACTATTATTGCGACAGTTATTGGGACGCTATGTATGGCGTTTTTAGCTAACTATCCAATTGTTATTGCTCCAGCTATGGGAATGAATGCATATTTTGCTTATTCTGTTGTTCAACAGGCAGAGGGGATTACATATGTCATTGCGTTTTCAGCAGTCTTTGTAACAGGCATTATTTTTCTTTCATTATCTTTCACTTCATTTAGGCAAAAGCTAATTATCGCAATTCCTGACAGTTTAAAACATGCAATTGCAGGTGGAATTGGACTATTTATTGCTTTTATTGGATTACGTCTATCTGGAATTATCGTGGATCATCCATCTAACTTAGTTACGATTGGTGATTTTCATTCTCCAGCCGTTATTTTAACTTTAATTGGTTTAATTTTAGCGGCAGTATTAATGGTATTACGTGTGAGTGGTGCATTATTTATTAGTATGATTGTGACAGGAATTATCGCCTTCTTTACGGGGCAACTGAAGTTTGAGGATAAAATTGTAGCGATGCCTCATTTACCAGAGGGTATTATCGTTTCAAATCCAATCAATGCTTTTTCAGATGTAATTCAGTATGGATTATATGGTGTTGTATTTTCATTTTTACTTGTACTTTTATTTGATACGACAGGTGCATTACTCGGTTTAATTAAACAAGCTGGTTTAATTACAGATAATACAGAGAAACGTTTTGGCAAAGCGTTTATTGCAGATGCGATTGGCGGAACGACAGGTTCTATCTTCGGAACAAGCCCAACAGCAGCAACGATTGAATCGTCAGCTGGTATTGCTGCAGGTGGTAAAACTGGATTAACAGGTATTGTAGTTGTTGGTCTAACGATTATAACGGCATTTTTCAGCCCTGTTATCGCGTCTTTATCAAGTGTAGCTGCTATTACAGCTCCTTCATTAATTATTGTAGGTAGTTTAATGGCACAAAGCATTCGTGATATTAATTGGAATGAATTTGAAGATGCATTACCAGCATTTTTAATTTTCGTTGGTATTCCGTTAACGTCTAGTATTGCAAATGGAATTGCAATTGGATTTTTAGTGTATCCAGTATTAAAAATTATGAAGGGGAAAGGGATGGAAGTACATCCGTTACTATATTTATTTACAATTTTATTTGGATGTCATTTATTCTTATAGTATAGAGATAGGAAAGGGGGCTTCTTATGAGAGGCTCCTTTTTTGTGTATAATAAAGTGAAAAAAACAAATCAATTACGTAAAATATAAATTACTTAATGGAATATATATGTTACAATAAAGGCAGAGGAGGAACATGAATGGCTGTAAGTAAAATAAAAGTCGCACGTGTTCAGTTAGATTTAACACAACAACAATTAGCAGAAAAAGTAGGCGTCACAAGGCAAACAATTAGTTTAATTGAGAAGGGGAAATACAATCCATCTTTAGATTTATGTTTGAAAATTTGTTATGCAGTAGATAAAACATTGAATGATTTGTTTTGGGAGGAAAAGGAGTGATTTAATGAAAATCGTGAAAGATGAGCGCTTAATGGTTGAAGGGTTAAAGCATATTAGAATGGCGTTTATCCTGCAAAACGTTATGATATTAGGGATTGTCTTTTATCGTTACGTCGTGCAAGGAGCCGGATATGAAAGTGTCTCTCATCTATTAATGATATTTATTGGCGGAATAGTAGTTATTAACTTCTTAAATTTAAAACATTCTGTAGAGGTATATGAGCATACAGGTGGAGTATCACGTAGTTATTTCATGAAACTATTATTAATTCCAGTAGGGATTGTTATTGGACTGTTAGCTATTTGTATCATTGTAACACCGGATATTTCGATAAAGGAAATTGGTATAACAGGAGTTATTATGTTTGTTTGCTTTTTAATTCCTAGTTTGTTTATATA
>NZ_JBFPJH010000134.1:0-8727 GCF_040838255.1 Bacillus sp. C30
ATTCAAAATCCATTGCGTAATCTATTTCATGTTCCAGTTTTTCTTGACCAGGTCAAAGTGATATCAGCCATGAAAAATTCGAGATCATTCGTGAGGAACTAGAAACGTGTAGCGAACGCACGAGTCCGCTAAAGTATGATCTTTATGATGTTTCAAACTTTGCAGCAAAACCCCGTTTAACCACTAATGCGCATTGCATTCATAAGCCTATACTTTTTTCCAATTTCATTTTCATATTTAACTTTTTCATAAAAATAGCACTTTTCACTGGTTTCTTTTAATTCATTTTTTTCATTATAAAATTCACATTTAACATTTACTTTAAATTTTGTAGTTATAGCATCTCCTTCTTTGGTTGTATCTATAGTTTGTGTCCTCGTACTAATTTTCAAATGCCATTTCGATCGTTCACCTGTAGGAAGCATTGCAATTTTAGTAGGGAGCTCAATATATCGCAGACCTAAAGTTTCAGCATCATAATTTTCGGTGCCCACTACTATAATTCTGACTAAATCTTGAACAGTAGATGGCATTTTAGCAAGAAAAAATCCTTCGATAAACATTGGTGTATCTATGGTTCCTAATGATATTTGTTTAACTTCTTTGAATTCTGTTATCTCAAAATTATATTCACTGGCGTGTACAGTAATAGTAGCATCTATCATAGCTGTGCTACTTACTAATATTCCTGTACATATAATCGGCTTGAACCATTTTTTCATAAGCTATCTCCTCTTTGATATAATAGTAACCTAATTCGTACTTACTCAACAAACTGCATGTTCCTCATACGTAAAATATGCTGTTTGGAATTGTTATATAGTTTCTGTTGTATAAAAAAATCATTTTTGAATTAAGATAATAAAACGATTAAATCATCTAACCCACCTGCTAGAAGTAATGCGAATATAGGACCTGTATAAATTAACTCTTTGAATACATTTAAATCACTTTCTGAGTTTATAATGTATTCAAATGTTATTCAAAAAATAATTTGTCCTCCAACAAAACAAATATATATTTTAGAACCTGTCTAAAATCTTTTTAATAAAATCGCCACACGTGCCAATAAGCAATTCTGTCTACTATTTTCAAGTGTTCGTTCACAGTTCTTCCACAGCCTTCGATAATTTTCTAACCAAGCAAAAGTTCGCTCCACAATCCAGCGTTTCGGTAACACAACGTTTTGTCAAATCTTCGGGATTTCAAAGTATCCGTCATGCTTCTCATACTATAAAAGGGATTGAAACAATTCAGGCTATATATAAACAGAGACGAAGTCTTGAATTAGACTCCGTCTTTTCGGCGTACAATGAACTACAAAAATTAGTAGCGGTTGCTTAAACCCAAACGCCACTTTATAATCCGTTCTCTATTTTTTTAAACTTTGCAACAGAACCAAAATAGTTAAGCCCTAGATTAGAGTCTAGGGCTTAAGGGAAAGGGTACAGCCATTGAAAAAATCAGAAAAATAGACCTGCTGGAGATTTACCAGCAAATATAACTATAACATTACATCTATATGAAAACACGAATAGATTTGTCCTGAAAATAGACAAAATATGATGTATGGAGGTCGTTAAGAATCAATCTAGCTAAATGACACAAAGCCCTAGATTAGAAGTAGGGCTTTGGTAAAAGGGACTGACGAAAAAATAAACAAGAAATTTAAAAGGGATTTTTCTTCAATTATAACTATAACATTTCATCCCTATAAAAACATGAATAGATTTGTCCTGAAAACAGACAAAATGATGTATGGAGTTCATTAAGAATCAATCTAGCTAAATAGGAAGAGGCCCTATTTTGGGCCTACAACCTACAGGATATTAAAGTAGGGGTAATATTTGTAACTACAAGTTACAAATATTACTATAACACTTTATCTCTATAACGCTATGAATAAAATTGTCTTAAAATCAGACAAAATATGGTTATGTTGAAAAGTTTTTGAAAATAAGCTAGACTTTGCAACATAACCATGTCATGTATTATTCACTTCAGCTCAATTTTCCTACAGTTTATCTCAGCTCGAATAACTTTGCACCAGAACTATTTTTAAATAATTCTAGTATACTTTCATAATTTGATTTAAGATAAATGCATAAAAATCTTACATTACTTAAATAGGAAAGGGTTATTCTATCATGTTAAAACTATCAAAAACATGCTTTTCAGTTATCTTGTGTATCGAGATGCTTTTGCCGATTCATCAAGTACAAGCCTCCGAAATCGCGGTATGGCCTTCACCTAAGGACATGAGTTCTTATCAAGCGCCTTCTATAGAAATACCGGGTACCTGGGAGTTAGGTGCCACCCCACCCAATGTGGACCTTGCCAAACCTCCGATTGTATTTGTGCAGGGAAGAAGTAGACACGCTAAAGATTGGTGGGACAAAACGGAGTACCACGGCATGAATGATATGTACGAATTAGCCTATAACGCCGGATATCGTACTGTATTCGTAAATTTATGTGACTCAGCTGGGAAAAAGACGGCAGGTCCATATGATAATGGTAAGTTGCTCGCACAGATGTTGAAGGAGATCTATCAACATTATGGGCAGAAGGTAAATATTGTTTCACACAGCAAAGGGGGCGTTGATGCACAGGCAGCATTGATTCATTATGATGCTCACTCATACGTAAATAAAGTCGTCATGCTAGGATCACCGAATTATGGCTCGTACTTGGCTGATATGGCGTATAGCTGGTATGCAAGTTGGATTACGGACTTGGTAGGAGAGCAAGATGATGGCTCATTTTCCTTGCAAACAGGGGAAATGGAAAAATTCCGTAAGGAGACGGATCATTTACCTAATGCGATGAAAAACGAGTACTATACGACAACTGGGACAAGCTGGGGGCCTGGTGGAACAGCCTTGTGGCTTGCTGGTTTCGCCTTATCTGCTCACGGTGATAATGACGGACTTGTCAATGTGTCTAGTACGTATCTCCCATACGGAAATCACCTTTTTACCATCCATGCAGACCATGATGGTATTCGAAAAGGCTCTGTCTCTTTTCCTCTAATGGAACCTGTTTTACGTACAGTTACTTCTAGTAAGCCAAAAGTAGCTACTCTCCATAAGAAGATATCCAAAAGAGAAGCAACGATATCATTACCGGCTAACGATCAATCCTTAGCCGGTGGTCCGCTAGAACCGAATAAAGTCGTGGAACAATCGCTTCCTATTGACGAGAAGGAAGCAGTTGTGCAGGTAATGACGAAATCTCCTGATGTAACTGTAACGTTACAATCTCCTTCAGGAAAAGTATATGATAAAAACAGCAGTAACTATGTGTTATCCAAAGGGAATGAATTGTTAGGTGATGTTACAGAGCAAAGCTTTCTCTTGAAAGAATCAGAACTAGGTAACTGGAAAGTTCAAATACAAAGCCCAAGAAAAGACGCCTATTTTCTAGTTACCACATACAAAGATTCGCCAGCACTCACACTCGATCTACCCAATCAAGAAGGTGCAAATACACATCCGCTGAAGATAAAAGTGAATCAACCCGACAATTACCAACTAGAAACGATGGATGTAAGTATGAACATCATCAATCCAGAAAGACAAAAAATGAAGCAAGGATCTGAAACAGAACAACAACCAAGGATGAAAAGAGATACCAGCTCACTAGATGAATATACACTTTCGCTCCCAAGTAAAATGGAACCAGGGACATACAATATCACAATCCAAGTAACTGGTAAAAAGAAATCGGGCGAACCTTTCTCACGCACGATTGTTAAATCCGTCTATATTAGAAAATGATTGATCATATACAATATGGGTGGTTCTGTTGCTTGATACAAAATATTTACAAGAACTACATACAGGAATGATTGGTAGATTCTCTGTCATTGCAGGAGAAGAATCGGTATGGAAATTTTTTCAAGAAAATTAGATTGTATTTCGAATTGAAATAGTTAAAAATAGATTCATATAAGGAGACAGAATTAAGTATGAGAAAATATTTTTTTAGTATGACTATGTTGATTTTATTTATGGTTTATCTGCCTTTATCCGTTACATATGCACAGGAAAACAACAGCTATTTAAGTAATATTGAGAAAATGACTAGCATTTTTAATGATAATATTAATCTAGGAGAAAAAATCAGCTATATTAGAAATAGTGATTTGAATGATTGGCCAGTTAAAGAAATGAATCAGGTCCTAGATAAATTAGATAATTTAAATTTGAGTATAATGGAACGAGCAAGTTTAAAGAGAGAGGTCATACGTTCTTCAGGATTTTCTAATTTCGATTTTAAAGGAACAAATTCAGATGTATTAGCATTTAAGGAATTAAAAATAGAAATTATAGAGATTGATCAGGTACTTACATTATATAGAAGGAGCAAGGCTGGTGAACCAGAATCAAAACGTGGTCTTGGTTATTGGTGGGGAGATAAAGAAAGAAATATTGAAGAAACTAGAAATGAGTTAGCTGTATTAGAAGCTTGGGGGAATCCGCTCAATATACAATATAAAATCACGGTACCTGAAGGGAGCAGAATACTTAAAGGAATTACAGCTTCTCAAACTCAATACCTTGAAAGTACAAGTATAGTTCAAGAATATAGAGAAGGTGGGGCTATGCAATACTGGATTAATAAGGTAGATAACAACTGGTTACAATAAAAAATTATTAGGAGGATAACGTGACAAATCATCATGAATTTATAAGTTTAGTTCTAGATTGTGAGCGTATTATAAAACAAAATATTCCTAGTAATCCTGACGATGCTAAAAGATATCATTTAATGTTAAACGAACTTAAAGGTTTAAGAATGACTATAAAATCAAACCAATTAAATGACAGGTTATATTATTTATCCATCACACAAATGCTTGAAAAAGATGATCCAAGAAAAGTATTACAAGCTGTTTTAAAACTTAATACATTTTATTGTAACTACTATCAAAATTTATAACATTATTAACCCCTGCCACTATGAGCCTATATTATTTAAAATAACATGACTCATAGTGGCAGGAGTTCTGTTGCAAGGATAAAAAAACTAATTTATATACTATGATTATCGTTTAAGATATTTCTATTTTTTGACTTTATTTCGTAAAAATAATCTTTCTAATCTTAGCATGATTACATTCTCTACATAATTTATTTTCCTCATCAATCTTCTATCGGTTCTGTTGCAAAGTTTTTCAAATGAAGCTAAGCTGTAGGGGAAATGTGTTGAGGAGAATGATACATGAGATACTTTAAAGGAAAACAGTTTAAGAAAGATATTATATTGGTATCCGTGGGCTACTATTGTCGTTTTTCTTTGAGTTCTCGCGATGTATCTGAACTCCTGAAAGAGCGAGGGATTTCTGTTCACCCTACAACCATCATGCGCTGGGTGCATGAATATGGTAATTTGATTTATCAAATTTGGAAGAAGAAAAATAAATCAGCACATTTCGCGTGGCATTTAGATGAAACCTACATCAAAGTCAAGGGAGAATGGCGTTATCTTTATCGTGCGATTGATCAAGAAGGGTATACCTTGGATATCCAACTTCGTAAAACAAGAGATCATCAAGCTGCTTATATGTTTATGAAAAGATTAGTGAAAGCTTTTGGAGAACCGACGGTTCTCACAACAGACAAGGCTCCTGCTCTACTTTGTGCGTTCAAAAAACTGAAACATAACGGTTTTTATGTGCATACGAAACATTGCACCGTTAAGCATCTAAATAACCTCATCGAACAAGATCATAGGCATATTAAGAGACGTTTTGTTAAATCCGCAGAATTTCAAAGTCTTCGCCATGCTTCCCGTACATTGAAAGGAATCGAAACGATTCATGCTATATACAAACAAAAGAGAAGTCATATTCCAGACTTCTCTTTTTCGACATACAAAGAATTACAGCAATTTTTTAGAACTGCTTAAACTATAATAATATTTTGTAAACAGGCTTATGTTTTCTACAACTTTGAAACAGAATCGTTTAAAGAATTTTTTGTTATGTTCGTTAGTTTTTGGTTAATTATGTTTCTCATGTATGGTGAAAGTCTGTTACAATAAAATGGAGTCGAAATACCCTTAGGTAGCGCTCATAGGTGTAAGATCTATGGGGGCTTTTTTAACAAAGAATATAAAACTTCACGTACCGAAATATTTAATAAAAAACAAACTACCCAAACAATAGTCTACATTTAACTCCCATGCCCAATTAATCTGCTAAATGGATAATGTATTGTTTAGTTTGGATACTACTTCATGTAAAATGGACATTTTTTATATCTTGAATAGATTTTTTGCTAAATATGTAACTAGAGCAGTAGTTTAAGTTAAATGTGATATGATAGTTATATATGCATTCAGATGGTAAAAGGGGATGAAGTTTGGTGAAAAACCATATAAAAGTAAATGGAAAACTCCTTCAAACAAATAAAAAGTGGTCACATCTCCGGCAAAAACAAAAAGAACATATTTCTAATTGGTTACATAGGGAATATACACAGTTTGTAAGAACACATCATAGAAAACCTAGAAAGTACGAGCATGATGAAATTCTTCATGAAGTGATGAATCAAATACAGGAACGTGAGATTTGGATTCCGTATGATGAAGTGAAAAAATACTATGTAAGCAAAATAGGAAAATGGTTTAGAAAAATAGAAAGTGAATGGGAAATAGAAAGTGGGGGTGCATTCCATGTATAACTTACAAGAAGATATGTATGAACAATTAAAAGAGAAAAAAGGGGACATTACTATCTTTTTAAAGAGTGGGGTTCCAATACGTGGGCAGATCCTTGCAACAGATAAATTTACTGTCCTTATGATAGTTCATGGTAAGCAACAACTGGTCTACAAACAAGCAATCTCCACAATTATTAAGTAATTATTTTTCCTCCCTATTGCTGAAGGGAAAATATCACTTAACATTTTATTAAATATCGACTTTCCAGCACCGAATAGACCATATTTAATAGGCTAATAAGCTTAACGTACAGTAAACACCTTGAATTGCGTCCAAATTATGTCTACACGTACAATTTTCCCGAAATGGTATGGTGAAGCCTTATAGTTAATTAACCCTAAATGTAAAAATACCCCTTTAAGTAAGAACGCTATATTATTCAAAATAAACAAAGGGGTTTGCAATTAGAACTCAAAAAAAGAGTCCTAATAATAAAGGACTCTTTTTTTATGGTTATTTGATATTATCAAGGTTTTTAATTCACACTCGCTTTTCAATCAGTTAAATTTGAAAAATGTCACTGTCATTAATACCAAGCACCTTCATTTCCTCTTTAAACGAACGCCAGGGTTCCACTTTAATGGATTTTATAATTTTATCCCGCAAAGTATATTCTTTTATATAATATGAATTTTGTTCTTTATTCTTTTTCAAATAATCTTCCTCCGTTATTTTTAATCGATGTAATCATAATATCTTTTTAACGAAAGTTTAGATTTAAAACCTACCTGTTTTATAATTTCTCCCTCTGAAACTCCATTTTCAATTATTTGTAAAATGAAGGTATTCCGTAGATGTTGTGCTGAAATTCCTTTTCGTAAATTCGCTCTTTCAACTGCAAGTCGAATCATTTTTTGAACAGCAATTTCTGTTAAAGCCTTGGGAGCATCGTTGTCATATGACCAATGATAAGTTTTTCGGGTAAAATCGAATGCTACGAATAGTGGATCATTACTATGATAGTTGGGACGAACAGGTTCAGGAATAGTTTTATAATATCTTTTTATCATCTTCAGTTAAAACGATAGTTCTCTCTATCCCCACTATTCCTGGTACTGAGATCGTGTTATTTTCAAAATAGACGTGCTTCATCTGTAAACCTACAAGTTCTTGTAAGGACAATCTATTATTAATAAGTAAATGCACAATAGCAATGTTACGATCCATAAGTACTGGACGAACGGAGCGTTGTTTTTCTGTTAATCCTTCTAATGAGGTTAAAATGTACTTTAACCTTTTTTCCTCTGTTTTAGAAATAAAATCTTTATCACGTAACGCACGATTGGGCTGAACTATAAGATTCATATCTTCTATTGGATTAGGTAGGTCTAAATATTGATAAAGTCTACTTAGAACAATATAAACACGATGTATCGTTTTATCTGAGTAATTTCGTTGCTTCTTTAAAACATTAAAATACTCTTCATAATCCTCTGTATTAAGTGTCGTCCATATATTGTGTAATGGCTTGCAACCACTGACCAAAATCTTCAATATCATAGGTATATCGTTTAATTGTGGAAGGTTTTCTTCTTTTATCTAATAAGAAAGAAGAAAAATGTTGTACTGTGTCTTTGAATTCCTTTGTTGGCATACCCATATCATCCTAATTTTTTCTTTTAGTATATCAGATATGATATAGCTCATAAAAAAAAGACCTGTTTGCGATATCAGGGGTCACCATACATGCCCATCAACTTAAGAGTTTTTACTACCCCCAAGTGTCAAAAACAGTTATTCTTTCTAAAAAGCTAGCTAGAAAGGATGTCATTTTTTATGAATCTTTCGATTCAAGATGAATTACAACTATTTTCTGAAGAGCTGTATCGTCATTTAACCCCTTCTCTTTTGGAAGAACTCGCAAAAGAATTAGGTTTTGTAAAAAGAAAACGAAAGTTTTCAGGAAATGAATTAGCTACCATATGTATTTGGATAAGTCAGCGGGTTCTGTTGCAAAGTTTGAGAAAACATGGATCTGCGTACAAAATACTCTTGTAG